>CAZYCY010000105.1:0-7572 GCA_964646145.1 uncultured Thiotrichaceae bacterium | reverse complement strand
TTAATAAATGCAGAGACACGTACCTTTAAGTATTTGCGTCTTTTGCATTCTTCGCGGCAAAGTTTTTTTCTAAGCACATTGCTTAATCATTCGACGTGGCGCGACCAGACCATCGTCCTGAATTTCACCCAGACCTAAAAACTGGCTTTGGTCATAGATGCGAACCCAGCCCTGTGTTGGGGCATGCGGCACCATTACTGGCTGTCCCTGGCGCACATAAAAAGCGGCATCCGCACCCAGATGCACATCTGGCCAGTGAGCGACACCGCTATCAATTGGCTGCAAACATCCATCAAGTGCTGCCTCGCCCTGCTCTGCCAGTGTGTTCAGCCGTTCAATCGTCAGCATTTCTCCAGTATACGGACCGACACTTAGGCGACGCAATGCCGTGATATGTGCACCACAATTTAGTTTTCTCGCAATATCTTCAACCAGGGTTCGCACATAGGTGCCTTTGGAGCAGCTGACCTCAAGCTCCAGAATGGTTCGCTGCTGATCGTCCTCAGCAAACGATAAAAATTCAATGTCGTAGATAGTGACACACCTGGCTTTGCGCTCAACTTCAATACCCTGTCGCGCCAACTTGTATAAACGCTCACCGTTATGCTTCAAGGCTGAGTACATCGGCGGTATCTGCTCTATTTCGCCAATAAATTCTGGCAACACTGCTTTTACTGCTGCCTCTGTCAAACTGGAAACGTCTTGCCTATCTAACACCTCACCTTCTGCATCACCGGTGGTGGTACTCACACCTAGCTGACATTTCAAGCGGTAGGTTTTATCTGCTCCCAGTAAAAATGCAGAAATTTTTGTAGCCTCTCCAAAACACACCGGCAACATGCCCGTTGCTAAAGGATCAAGACTACCGGTATGACCGGCTTTTGCCGCACCAAATAAACGCTTTACTTGTTGCAGGGCGTGATTAGAACTGCTTCCTTTTGGCTTATCCAGTAATAACACACCACTGACATTACGCCCTTTATTTTTACGTCTGCCCAAAATTAATCACTCGCTTATTCGCTACTATCATTATTATTACTACTGCTTTTATTGCTACCACCATTGTCACTTTGGCTTTTATCACTGTGATTTTTATCACACTTAACGGCCTCGCTAATCAGCTTATCCATGGTAATGCCGCGTGTCACACCATCATCGACTACAAATTTTAATGTCGGCACAATGCGCGCGCGGATACGCTGCGCAATTTGCTTGCGAATAAAACCAACCGCACGATTTAATACTTCAATGGATTCTTGCTCTTGCTCCGCATTGAAAACAGAGCAGTAAATCACCGCATGACTTAAATCACGGCTCATGCGTACTTCTGTGAATGACATAAAACCCAAACGCGGGTCTTTTATTTCGTCACGGATGATTTCTGCCAGCTCGCGACGAAGCTGCTCTGCCATACGCTCGCTGCGTGAAAATTCTCTAGGCATCTAACAAATAGCCAGTATGGCTTATAGTGTGCGTTCAACTTCAACGCGTTCAAACACTTCGATTTGATCACCCACTTTTACTTCGTAGTTTTTCACTGCAATGCCGCACTCGGTACCACTGCTGACCTCATTCACATTGTCTTTAAAACGGCGCAATGATTCAAGTTCACCTTCAAAAATCACCACATTATCACGCAACACCCGAATCGGGGCGTCTTTACGCACCACGCCTTCAGTGACCAGTGAACCTGCAACCTGACCAAACATGGGCGAGGTGAAAACTTCCTGAACTTTTGCCATACCGATAACCTGTTCACGAAATTCGGCTTTAAGCATGCCGGTCAGCGATTTTGCAACTTCATCAATCAGTTCATAAATAATACTGTAGTAATTTAGAGCCACAGCTCGTTCGGCTGCTGCACGTCTGGCCGAAGCATCAGCACGAACATTAAAACCAATGACAATGGCGCTTGATGCCGCAGCCAGGCTAATGTCAGTTTCATTAATGCCACCCACGCCTGAGCCAATAATGCGAACATCAACTTCATCATTATCAGCAACCAGTTTGAATAGTGAATCGCTGATAGCATGTAATGTACCTTGCACATCAGCTTTTAGTAAAATGTTAAGTTTTTTAACCTCGCCTGCCTTCATCTGGTCAAACATTGACTCCAGCTTATTTGCCTGCTGACTGGCCAGGCGCATATTACGTGCTTTTTCCTGACGATTTTGCGATACCTCACGAGCCGTACGCTCATTTGACAGCACCTGTACCTCATCACCTGCATTTGGCATGTTGGATAAGCCTATGACTGCTGCTGGCATGGAGGGGCCCGCACTTTCAATACTGTTACCATGTTCATCATACATCGCACGTACGCGACCAAAGTCTTCACCAGCAAGCAAGATATCACCTTTTCTCAACGTGCCTTCCTGTATCAAAACGGTTGCAGTAACGCCACGTCCTTTATCCAGCGAAGCCTCCAACACCACCCCTTTGGCCAAACCTTCTGCTATTGCCTGTATCTCCATCAACTCTGCCTGCAGTGAAATAGCATCCAGCAAGGCATCTACACCATCACCAGTCTTTGCTGAAACATTAACAAAAATATTATCACCACCCCATTCTTCAGGAATAATTTCGTGGCTGCCAAGTTCATTTTTTACCCGATCAGGATCTGCACCTTCCTTATCCATTTTATTCACCGCGATAATAATCGGGACTTCAGCCGCTTTTGCATGCTGTACCGCTTCAATGGTTTGTGGCATCACCCCATCATCGGCCGCCACCACAATAATAACGATATCAGTGGCGCTTGCACCACGCTCACGCATACTGGTAAAGGCAGCATGACCCGGGGTGTCTAAAAATGTTATAACGCCTTTTTCAGTTTCCACATGGTAAGCACCTATATGCTGGGTAATACCACCGGCTTCAGCAGCAGTAATTTTAGACGAGCGAATGTAATCCAGCAGTGAGGTTTTACCGTGGTCAACATGACCCATAATGGTAACAACAGGAGGTCGTGGCTCAACTTTTAGACCAGAAGTATCACGTGCCAGCAAGGTATTTTCAAAGTCATCTTCATTAACCGCAGCTGGATTATGCCCCAGCTCTTCAACCACCAATACGGCTGTATCCTGGTCAATTACCTGATTAATGGTTGCCATCACCCCCATCTGCATCAGGATTTTAATAAGCTCACCGGCTTTCATCGACATGCGTTTGGCTAATTCATCGACGGTGATGGTAGCGGGTATGATTACATCATGGGTAATCGCTTCTACCGGTCTTTCAAACCCGTGTTTGCTGTCTGCAGAGGCAACGGATCTTCTCGCTGATTTACCTTTTTTCTTGTATCGCTTACCACTTTTGTCGGAGGAAACATGTAATTCTTTACGACCGTATAAAGTACTTTTATCTTTATGCTCAGGTTTATGTTTTTTCGATGTTGCTTTCTGCTCACGAGACTGCTGCGCCTGTAATTCATCCGGGGAAAGAACCTTGTTTTTTGAACTAGCGGCTGAGGCTGGCTTAAGTAAACCTTTTTCTTCTTGCCTGCTTGTTACCTCTGCTGCTGCATTAGCTTTAACGCCTGCTAAGCGTAAGTCTTCAGCCTCTTGTTCCTGCTCGCGTTTGGTGGCACGTTCAAGCTTAATTTGACGTTCGCTTTCGCGCTCCTGCTCTCGACGCGCCTGATCAGCACGAAGTTTTTCTAATTCTGAGATTTCAACAGGAACTCCCGGCTCTGTTTCTGCTACAGCATGGGTTGTTGTCGCTGCCTCAGCCGACACATCCTGTTCTACTGGACGAGTAAACGAGCGCTTACGGCGCACTTCAATGGACACCGTATTTCTGCCAGCACCTCTGCCAGCACCTCGCACTTTAACTTCACTCACCGATTTACGTTTTAATGCAATTTTTCTCGGCTTACTGGCGGCATCGACATTGCTATCTTTACCGTGCTGACTTCTTAAAAATTTCAACAAGATCATCTTATCTGAATCAGACACCAATGAGCCAGGTGCATCAATCGCCAGACCCGCATCTTTTATCTGTTCTAGTAAGCGCTCTACAGGTGTACCAACAACACTTGCCAATTGTTTTACCGTTACTTCAGCCATACCATTATCTCGGTGAATAATCTCAGTGATTTCTTTCAGTCGTACTAGCTACTCGTATCATCCATGATACTCACCCCCTAAGGGGGGCTTACGTGATAAATCGTTCCTGACGATTTACTATTCGTATCATCCATGATACTCACCCCCTAAGGGGGGCTTACGTGATAAATCGTTCCTGACGATTTATTCTTGATTTTCTTCAGCAAACCATGGTGCACGCGCAGTCATGATTAAATCAGAAGCACGAGTTTCATCCATGCCTTCTATTTCCATTAATTCATCAACCGCCTGTTCAGCCAGGTCTTCCATTGAACAAATGCCTTTTACTGCCAATAGATTAGCCAGTTCATTATCCATGCCATCCATGGTTAACAGGTCTTCCTGTGGTTTGTTGTTCTCCAGCACTTCCTCGGTCATAATTGCCTGTGTTAACAAATAATCACTGGCACGATTGCGTAACTCAGCAACGATGTCTTCATCAAATTCTTCGACATCCAATAATTCAGGCTCAGGCACATAAGCCACTTCTTCAATCGTAGTAAAGCCTTCAGCCACCAGAATCTCGGCCACTTCCGCATCCACATCAAGATGCTTGGTGAAGACCTCAAGGTATTTCGCCCCTTCTTCAACACTTTTCGTTTCAGCTTCCTGCTCTGTCATGACGTTGAGTTCCCAACCCGTTAGCTCACTGGCAAGACGAATATTCTGTCCACCACGACCAATTGCCATGGCAAGCTTTTCTTCATCAACGGCAATATTCATGCTATTGGCATCTTCGTCCACCACCAGTGAAAGCACTTCAGCCGGTGACATGGCGTTGATGACAAACTGCGCCGGGTCATCATGCCAAAGAATAATGTCAACACGCTCACCACCAATTTCATTGGATACTGACTGCACGCGTGAACCGCGCATACCCACACAGGCACCAACAGGATCAATACGGTTATCCAACGCTCTTACAGAAATTTTTGCACGCAAACCCGGATCACGAGCACCGCCAAGAATTTCAAGCATGCCCTGGTCTACTTCCGGCACTTCAAGTTTAAACAATTCAACCAGGAATTCGGGTACAGTACGACTGATAAACAATTGCGGACCACGTGTTTCAGAGCGCACTTCTTTTAAATAACCACGCAGGCGATCACCTGGGCGAACGGCTTCACGAGGTATCATATCGGACTTGGGAATAAAACCTTCAACACCACTGCCTAAATCGAGATGCACATTACCACGCTCTACCCGCTTCACCGTACCCATTACCAACTCGCCTTCTCGACCTGAGTATGCCTCAACCACACGCTCGCGCTCTGCTTCGCGTACCTTTTGCACGATTACCTGCTTTGCAGTTTGCGCCGCAATACGACCAAACTCTACAGAATCTATCTGCTCCTCAACATAGTCACCAAGGTTAATTTCCGGTTCATCGATTTGCGCTGCTTCAAGCGTGATTTCACCTAGCGGATTTTCCATGGGCTCATCACTATCAACCACCAACCAACGGCGAAAAGTATCGTACTCGCCAGTCTCGCGATCAATGCTTACACGCACCTCGATATCCTTACCATTTTTCTTGCGCGTAGCCGTAGCAAGTGCTGCTTCAATAGCCTCAAATATAATCTCTTTTTCAACGCCTTTTTCATTAGAAACGGCATCGGCAACGTAGAGAATTTCCTTGCTCATGGTTTAAACCTCATCAAAAACAACATATTTGTTGAACAACAATAATTTACACCTAAATCTTGCACTCTATGTGCGCGAGCACTTGCAAGATTTAGGTTACAGCTTTAATTTAATGTTCTGGAACAATGCGCGCCTTTTCAATGGCACGCATTGGCAGGCTAATTTCTTCGTTATCCGTTTCAATAACAACAGCATCTTCGCTAGCTTCCAGCAGCCGCCCTCTAAAATTTCGCTGACCTTGTAGCGGCATCACCGTTTTCAATTTAACAAGTGAACCTGTAAAACGTTGAAAATCCTGCAATCGTCTCAACGGTCGATCTAAACCCGGCGATGACACTTCCAGATTAAAATGACCGCGTATCGGGTCTTCAACATCGATCAATGCACTGATTTGCCGACTCACTGCAGAGCAGTCTTCAATCACCACCGATGCACTCTCAGATCCCACTATTGCAGAATCAACCGGCTTATCAATAAAAAGGCGTAGCACTCCGTGTTTAGGATTGGGGAAATGCTCGATTTCAATCAAGTCGAACCCCATACCATTAACCACTGGTTCAAATAATTCCCACAAATGTGCCTGATGTTTTCTCATCTCTCTTACAGTTACGCCATTTGTTATCGATTTAATAAAGTGCTAGCTTAATTTACTGGTGATAACAAAAAGGCCCCGTAAACGGAGCCTTTCCAAAATTCCTGGCAATACGCTAAGTACACAAAAACCTGCTCATACGTAGACACATTACCAGGAAAAACTAATTTTGGTAGCGGGGGCAGGATTTGAACCTACGACCTTCGGGTTATGAGCCCGACGAGCTGCCAGACTGCTCCACCCCGCAACAACAAGACGCGAATATTACGGACTTACTACTAAAATTGCAAGATGCAAAATGCAAAAAACGAAAAAATAACACGATGCCGAACACACGAACACACGAAGTGCATCATATCTCAGTCTACCACTATGACCATCCGGCTGGACAAGCTAGCCATAGCCACACACCGCAGAAGCAATAGAGTCAAGAGTCAACACCAGTAAGTTAGGGTCTAAGTTATTCATTACTTTTGATCGTGTTGGGCATGATGTAGAAGTAAATGTACTGAACGTACTAGAACACGCCCCCTCTAAAAGGGCTACCCGCACCCGCGAGCGCAAGCCTGAGTAGTTATATAAATCCTTGAGCACAAAGGGGGTTATGCTTGTAGATTCCTCAATATCCCTTTATTCTCTCACCTAGTATTTAAGTGGATGAAGTCATGAGTAACGACATACTGACCTTGAAAGAAGTGGCTGAATATCTCAAGTTAGCAGAGAAGACAGCTTATCGCTTGGCGGCTGAAGGTAAGCTGCCAGGCTTTAAGGTGGGTGGCAGCTGGCGATTTAAAGAATCAGATATTGATAGCTGGATTACAAAGCAAAAACACAAGGCTAGTTCAGGGACTTAAAAGATACTAAATGTTTGGACAGATAAAGAAGGTAAATAATGGCAAACGACAACAACAATTTTGAAGCAGCACTCTTTAATACTGCGGATAAGCTAAGAAAGAATATCGATGCAGCAGAGTATAAGAATGTCGTACTTGGCCTGATATTCCTTAAATATATATCAGACTCATTCACAGAACTATTTGATAAACTAGAACAGGATGATTTCTCCGACCCTGAAGATCGGGATGAATATCTTGCAGAAAATGTCTTTTTTGTACCCAAAGATGCTCGTTGGGCTAGCCTTCAGGCTAAAGCAAAATTACCAGAAATTGGAGTGGCTATTGATGATGCAATGAGCGTCATCGAGAAGGAAAACAGTGAATTAAAAAATGT
>CAZYCY010000104.1:4143-7585 GCA_964646145.1 uncultured Thiotrichaceae bacterium | reverse complement strand
AGGAGTGAAAAACTGCTGTTTTATGCGTCTCCATCCTTTGCTTCGTAAACGCCACATCCGTGTGGCACTACTCATAAACCGTGCTTCTATTTTTAGAGGTGCCCTATAGTGCTCTCGGGAAGGTGGGCAATCTTGAATATCCAATCGTGCTTGAGGCTTCCAAAGAAACGCTCAACCACTGCATTATCCAAGCAAGCACCCAAATCACCCATGCTTGATCGAATGTCGTACAATTTTCAGTAATTGACGATATTGCTTACTGGTGTATTGAGAGCCATAGTTACTGTAAAAGACCAGGAGCTTATCTCAAGTTATAAACCTTCACTTACTATTTAGTCGCCGAGTTAATAAGCAACGGTCACTTGATAATCTTCGATTGAGTCAATGACACTATCTTCTGTCATGTTAAAAATTACATGTCTATTATCAATACTAATCACTCCATGAAGCTGGTTAACCCCCATTTTTTCTACTGCTTGGTCAATAAATTCTAAAAGGGCCTGCAAAGCAAGCCCGATATCTGTTCTCTTTTTCGTATCCAACCCAAGTATCTTCCAGTTTTCATCAGCATGTTTCTCACCTTCCTTGCCTACCTTGAAGAAATTATCGACCAGATATTTAATTAAGCGCTTCTCCCCTAATTTTTCATCTAAATAAGCAATCATTTCTTTATCTGTCATCCCTGAATTTTCCGGAATCATAGAACAAAGACAAGCAGGCAGAAAATCTCTGAGGTTTTCGCCATTTACTCTGCCATGTAAAATGTCTTCCCTAACTAATTGCTCAAAATCAGGCCTCGGATCGGAATTTGTCCGTTTTGATAGTTGTATAAGAGCCATCGCTTCACTTCTATGACCACTTACCCCAAAACCAGAAAGGAAGTGATCCAGGATATCGTGAATAAAAACAGAAGTATTAATTCTTTGGCCTGTCTCCCTTGTACTGGCAATAATCTCTGGGTCTCCTATGGTTGCATTAACCTTCCAGCCTCTGGCACCGAAGCCATCATTCCACACCTTCCTATATGTAACAGGAACTAACACACTGTCATTTACCTTTTGTAAAAGTTCCAATGGATACTGCTCTACATTGTGAAATGACATTTGAGCCGTGCTTGAGATCATTATGTTCCACCTATTCCCAAACCAAATTAAGAACTTCTATTTTTTTAAGATTTTTATTTACAGGACAATCTGGACAACCCAAACTTGATGGCGAATTAGTGCAACCATTACATTTTTCAACAAGTTTCTTAGCAGCCTTTAATTCAATTTTGAGTGCATATTGACCAGCCATTTTTTTTTCAATATCAGTTATTGCGTCAGCAATAATCTCTGATATTTTTTTGCTACCTTCATCACCTGTTGCACATGTTTGTCTTGTATTTCCTATCAATCCAATAACTTCAAGAGAGAATCCGTTATCAGCAAGATGGAAAATAGCTTTTAAGCGGTCAAGATGTTGCTCTGAATATAAACGAGTCCCGCCATCAGTCCTGTGAGGCACAAGAAGCCCTTCCTCTTCATAGTATCTGATTGTACGTACTGTTGTTTTAAGTGTTTCAGCAACTTCGCCTATTTTGAAATAGTCAGTTGCCATTTATAAGCCTACAAGCTGTGCCTTAAAACCATTTTCCTTTACATTATCTAGCAATGCTGTAGCACTAATCGTGTCAGGATTATATGACACAAAAAGTAAATGCTCCTTTTCATGACTGAATCTTGGAGCGATAACACCATCCAAAATTCTGAGATGTTCAACTAGCTCATTTTTTTCAGATTCATTTAGCTTTTCGTTTATGTGAATGAGCACTTCTGGCAAATTCATTTCTTACCTCCTGCATCTAATATTAACGGTAGACAAAGTATCTTACGTCTACGTTAGATTGTCAAGGGAAGCCTTGTAAAATCACAGTGAATTTGTTCTAACCCTAACTTGTTCTTTTCATGGAAATGATATAAATGAAAGATATAAGGTTTTCCTAGGGTGCGTTCTCAATTAAGTTTAAATTAATTCTATAAAATATTGTATTAATTGCCCCATAAGTAATGGCAGTACATGTTAGCCAGAAATGGTTTCCAAAATATACTTCGTATCTTTCATTCTAAAAAAACTGCAAATTATCTTTTTACTTTTCTGTAAAGACCTCATGATGGATAGTACATTTTTTTTCATTTCTTCCTTATTATAGGTTGAAAGCATCCCAAGCCTCCTTTTTAAATGATTCCAAACCTGTTCTACACAAAAGATAGGGCGAATAAAAAATGAAATCCTCCCCGAAATAACTTAATATCCCCGTGTCGTGCCTTTTATCAGGAAAACCAAAGATAAATGTCTCATTTCACTCAAGTCGTCCCCAAAAAACAGCTCACATTAATTTGTCCGGTGCTATTAGACCACTTCACGATGCTATTATGCAAATTGCCAAGTCAGAAGGCATACATACGATTGAACATGCGGGCAGCTGGGGGGCAACACTCGATTTATCTGACATTAAAATCAGCAGCCTTAAAGAACACATCGCAATTGTTGAACTACCAAACCCAGCCGCTGAAAAACAATTAGTGCAAGCCAATAAGCGGCTGCATATTATTGACCATCACAAATATAGCAAACTGGATAGACGCTCCCCGCTCAGCTCAATAGAACAATTTGCCAAACTCATTAATTACTCGCTTGATAATACCCCCTATGAAGGAGACATAACCGCACGGGAAATCGCCATTAATGACCGTGACTTTATTCCAGGTCTCTGTAATGCAGGAGTAAACTATGAAAAGATGCTCAAAATTCGAGAAGCAGAACACAAAATAACAAATGACTACACAAAAGAAAAATATCAAGCAGCGATAGCACACTACGGTAAAAAGAAAATATGCTTATACGATTTAGATATATGCAAAACGCCTGAGGAATACAAACGTGTCATGCTTGAAATAGCACAAACCCCCTCAAAAGAAATCTATAAAAAAGTACAAAACGGAGACACCACATACCCAGATAAGCCCGTACTCATCCTCCATTACTGCAAAGATAATCCCAACAGCATTACTCAAATAGAATTAGCAGGAGGCAACAAAAAACGTCAATATATTTCCCCCATTATGGAAGACGCCAAAATACAAAAAGATTTTCAAGTGTGGTCAGGGGGTGGTGATTTTGGCTTCTTCTTTGGTGCAGAGCCAAAAAAAGGACACCCTAATCCTGATACGGATTACCTTATTTCTAAAATACTCAGCCTGTTTTTAATCTCAGGTCGCCCGGTTAGAAACTACAACTGCACCTTCTACTTGCCCTTAGATTTAAAGCTGGATAATGAACTGCATAATCAAAACTTACAAAAACGTCAACTTGAAGAAAGCCAATATATACAGCAACACCACATAGAACAAACAGAAGTCTCCTTACAACAAATCCAGGCCTCAAAAAAAGCCGAGGATGA
>CAZYCY010000104.1:0-4043 GCA_964646145.1 uncultured Thiotrichaceae bacterium | reverse complement strand
AGAATCAAGTTTTAATAAAACCAGCAACGACTGGTGGCATGACCTTGTTAATGAGCAAATTTCAACAGAGGATATACTCAATTTACAAGTCGAAAACTGGCTACGCTACAGCAAAGTTGTTCGCATACTCTACCCATCATTTAGAGAACAACTCAAAGAAGATAAATTCAAGGCATTAAAATTATCCAGCAAAAATGGCTCATCAACAGAAATGAATTCGGATGATAACTTTTCTCCCATTGTTATTAAGCTTCTAAGCTATTTCTTTAATGAGCAAGCCACAAGCTGGTTTAGCAAAACATTCCCATGGTTAATCACATTGAATACGCCAGAAGTGAATACACTAAAAGCACCTGCTGATTTAACGCGAGAGCAACGTCTATATCATATATTACAAGACAGCATGTTTGTACAACCCGCCTACGCCCTGGCAGGGCAAACACCACCAGCGGACAGTGCCGCCATGCAAGAATTTGAGCGTCTATTTAGCTTAGCCCTTTACATTGATGATGAACGAGCGCATACATTCGATAGCTGTGGTGGATACGCCTATGATAGAAAATACATCCATCAATTAATGGAAAAACACAGCCTGAAACGCTGGCAAGAAAACGGCATACTTTCAGGCTATACAGACTACTCGTCCGTATATATGGGCTTTGGCTCGTTTTTTGCTAATATTTTGACACCTGCTCATATACCTTATATTTACAGCACTTTACAAATTCAAGCTTTATTCAACCAACTTAGCTTGCATCATTTTAACCGACTGATAGAAAGTGCGACAAAAGAAATAACTAACGATGCTCAAAGTTTAGTATTTCATGACTTACGCAAGCATTTTATAAAATTTACTAATCTGGACTGGTTTCATGAGTTAACCCCGCAAATACAAGGTAAAGAAATTTACACCAGGCAAAGCAAAGCGCTCAATCTTGCAGAAACTTATGCCGTAATCAAAGACAAAATGCAGCAAGCCGATGATTACCTGGAGTCTGAAAAAACTGCAAAAATCGCAGAAGAAGATTTAAAATCTAGCCGACAAGGCGTATTTGTTACAGCAATAGGTGTGCCCATTGCATCATTCGCACTATTAACCAATACCGAAAGCATACGGAAAACATTATGGGACAGTATAACCACTATAATAAACGAAATTTTCAATAGCACTATCTCCTCTGATTTAGGAGTGCTAATTTATTCAACAATAGCTTCAGCCACAGTTGGATATTATTCCTTAAAATACCTAAAATCCCCAGTTAAGAAAGGAAAATCAAATGACAACTAACCACCTAATCAGCATACAAGCCGTCAACCTGAGCAACATTATCGACGACACCCGTCAGCTTAGTGTCAAACGTGGTGGAAGCTTACTACTCAAACAAGCCATAGATGATATTAAAGATATTTTTAGTAGCGATATAAGCCCCATATCATCAGGAGCATCGATTGGTCTATTTGAAACAACAAATAACACACAGCCCGCCAAAAAGATTGAAAATAAAATAAGCAAATTTCTTAATGCTAATAAGAACTACAAACACCTTACTTTCGTAGTCGATAGCGTAGCCTATGAAAAAGACAAAAATGGCGCCTTTCAAATAGCCAAAGAAAAAGTGCTTGCCCTGAATAGTTTTCGACAGTTTCAGCAAAGCACCCTAGCTATAGCAGAAGAAAACACAGATAAAAATGCAGAACCCTGTGCATGGGATAACATCCGACCCAGCGCAACCGACAGCAAACAATATGTAAGGCGAGGTACAGGAAAACCGGCTACAACATCACTCTCCAGTAGCTTACGACACGCTTATGGTCGAGACGAAAAGCACAATCACATCAATAAATTAATTGGCACAAATCACACCTACGTTAAAGACCTGCACGAACTCTGCGAAAGCAAAGAGTTTGGCAACCTGAACGACAAAATGGCAGTCATCTATTTTGATGGCAATAGCTTTAGCAGCATCCAAAGAAAATGTGAAACAGCCGAACAACTCACAAACTTTGACCAATACATACAAGCAAGACGTATAGACTTTCTCGCTGCATTGATCAACAAAGCCAGCAAAGATGATACCTTTAAAAATGGTGAAGACATCCGCCTGGAACTTCTCTTATGGGGTGGTGATGAAATGATCCTGGTCGTTCCTGCATGGAAAGGCATGGAAGTCTTACAACTCTTCTACACCACCAGCAAAAACTGGAAATTTGAGCATAACAATGATGACCACTACCCGCTTACCCATGCCGGCGGCTTAGTCTTTTGCCATGTAAAAACCCCCATTGAACAAATCCGTGAGCTTGCCAAAGAAATAGCCGATTATGTTAAAGAAAATGCAAAACACGGTCGCAAGAAAAATCTTTACGATTACCTGGCATTAGAGTCCATCGACTACCCCACCCAGAAATACGGAAAATTCCTGGAAAAACGCTTTAAAAAAGGCGTGGCAAACTGGCGAGCACTCAGCCCACAAACAAACATCAAAAAATGGGAAACAGCAAAAGAAAAATTTATAAAATTAACAGAAGGAATACACCGCAGACAAATATATCGTCTTGCAAGTAGCGACGACTACGCAAAAGACTACAAAAAATATCAAAGTCTGGAGGGGGAAGAGATAGCCACAGCACAGCTAAAGCAGTTAAAAGAAATCCTGGGTAAGAAGCAAAAAGACCAAAGTTGCTGGCTACACCTAATAGAACTATGGGACTACTACGCAGCAGAAGCAAAAAACTAAGGACAGCACTATGAACAACACACACGCAAGCTACAAAAACTACAACTATACCGTCACAGTGACACTAACCGCCCCCATTATCAGCCAAGCCAGTGGTGGTATCAGTCATGGTATAGATGCCGCCATGTTACGCAATAGAAGTAATACGCCCTCACTACCGGGTACCTTAATCCGAGGCAATTTACGTGATAGCTGGCAAGAATTTATCGGGCTGGGTCTACTGAACAATGACAAAATCAAGCAATGGCTAGGCGACACGGGTGGCGTTGAACCCAATAGAGGAGAACTCTATTTTGATGAATATTAGACAGCAAACAACAGCGGGGAAAAAAACATAACTCATCGCATCAAAATAGATGAGAATACAGGCAGCGTCGCAGATGGTGCCTATATCATTGTTGAAACCCCCTGGCAATCGGGCACAGAAGTCAAATTTTCAGGAAACATCAGCATCAAGCTCAACGACAATAATGCTGATGATAAAGAAGCAATAGAACTAAAAAACTGGCTGCAAAAAGGGCTAATGCACAGCCAAGCACTCGGCGCATACAAAGGTATTGGCTATGGTGATATAAAAAATGTTGCGATCAATTTTTCTTGCATAACGCAAAGCCATCACGCTAGCAAAATAGATAACAATCGCTTTGGCATAATCATCACCCCCAACAAAGCTTTCTGCCTCTCTCAGCATCAGCGCGGTAACAACTCACATACCATAGAAACAGGCACAACTAATGATAAAACAGGCATAGACAACCATTTTCAATCCGAAGACCACATAACAGGAGCCGCCATCAAAGGAGCAATAGCAACCCAGCTACGCAAACAAGGCGGCAACACAAACCTAAACGAACTTATTAATAACCCAGATTATCCAGTGTTATCTAAACACCTCAATCAGTTGCATATTAGCCATGCTCAAGCACAAAAAAATGATAATACACAACGCCCGTGGACACAGCCCCATAGCCTGGTAATAGCAAATAGCAACGAAAAAGATGGCAAACAGATAGTATGCGATGTCATCCTCAAAGACACAGCAGGGCTAATCAATAACACAGCACCGCGCTTTTCAACCGACTGGAAGAACAAAGATTGGCAAATTGCAATAGATAATACCAACAACCCCGCCCAACCCGAACGCACACTCAGCCTGCACACCGCAATTGAAAACAATGCCGCCAAAGAAGGGCAACTTTACAGCATAGAATCGGTAGCCCCCGATAAGCACCACTGGTTAGCCAACATCAGCTGAAGTGGTCTAATAGCACCGGACAGTTTAATAAGAGATAATATTTATCAATT
>CAZYCY010000103.1:0-7608 GCA_964646145.1 uncultured Thiotrichaceae bacterium | reverse complement strand
CAAATGCGCCCCACATCAGGCATCTTCAGGCACTGAACTATCGCTACCTGTTAGGTGCTAAACAGAAAGATCACACGTTTCTATTTGATTGGGTCGATAATATCTTAACCACAATGACTCATGAGCAAACGGATGAGAACGGCATCAGCCATCGCTTTCGGTATCTTAATAACGCGCCACTCAATAAGGCAAACTTCGAATTAGAGATTAACTTTCTGGAATACTGGAAAATAAAGCCGAGCGGTAGAACGAGGCACTTTTCCTGGGTCACTGATATAGTGATCACTCAGGATAACCTGATGCTATTAATGCGCGGCGCAAGAGCGCGTTGGAAAGTAGAAAATGAAACCTTTAACATCCTGAAAAACCACGGCTATCATTTTGAGCATAACTTTGGTCATGGTTACCACCACCTATCCACCGTGATGGTACATTTAATGATGTTAGCTTTTCTGATCGACCAGATACAGCAGCGTTGTTGTGGGCTTTTTAACCGTGCGCTGGATAAAGCAAAAAGTAAAACACATTTCTGGCAAAAAATACGAAACTTGTTTCAAAGTTTTTTAATCCCGCATTGGGAAGCCATGTATCTGGGTATAGCCAATGACCTTAAGCCGACGACTATTCTGACATAGCGGTCCTTACAATACGTCGTAATCAACTGACCATGACTGAATGGTTCGAGGTGAGGTTTTTCAGGGTAGAGCCAGGCCGAGCAATAAAACAAGCAATGACTGCTACAGCTTTCTGCCCCCTGAAGATTTTATGATTTGAATAATGGCTCGATTCAGTGTTCAAAATTATTTTGGCGGGAGCGGCTGCAGTGCGTATTCATCCAGTGACATCAGATGGTGTTTGTGATAAACACCACCATTAGTGCTTATCAGACTGTTTAAGGACTTGTCCGGCAAATAGCGATTAACACTAAATCAATAATATGCTACGCTTCAATATCAGATCATTCTGGAGACAGATAGCAATGTTAGCCTATCAGGAATATTACTCAAGCACAGATTATCAGCAATGGAAGGGCGACTGGGAGTTAATAAGCGGAATGCCATATGCAATGACACCCTCACCGTCTGTTACTCATCAAAGCGTTGCGACTAAACTAACTACTCAGTTGATGAATGCGATTACTACTGAAAAAAACCACTGTAACCATTGTACTGTTTTAATGGAAACGGATTGGTATGTTTCAAATGATACGGTAGTTAGACCTGATGTTCTGATGGTTTGCCGAAAGCTTGACGAAAGGGTAATGTTTGCACCTGAGTTGATTATTGAAATTGTATCTTCATCAAGCAGCAAAAGAGATGAGGTGATGAAGTTTGAGCTATATCAAAAGGAAGGCGTGCATTTTTATGTTCTTGCCTACCCTGATAAACGTATTGCAAAAGTTTACAAAAACAACAAAAATGGTTTTTCCAAGGTGGGTGATTTTTCTACCGAGCAATCCGACTTTAAAATTAAAGACTGCGTATTCTCTATAAATTTTGCAACAGTCTGGCGCTAGGAGCTTGTCCGAGAATGGAAAAAACCTACTGCAAAACCGATATTTTTGCCCATTTTTCCGAACATTTTCGTTAAATAGCGGTGCTATTCGCCTCAAATGTTCGAAAAACTGGACTAAAAATCTCGATTTTTCGCTACGGTTTCCATTCTCGGACAAGCTCCTAGTTAGTGCCTGAACCTGAACCCCAGCAATAACAAACCAACAATCAACCAGTCTCCCCATCGCACAAACGGGGTTGCGCCACTGAGCGGTTGCACTTCACCATTTAACACCGCTATTTCAAATTGCGGAAATTGTTGGATGACTTCACCATACGGACCGATAAGTGAAGTAATGCCGGTACTGGTTAAGCGCATTAAATAACGACCTGTTTCCAGCGCACACATACGGGCAATAACATGATGCTGATGCGGTTGATGCGAATCTTCAAACCAGGCATCGTTACTCATATTTACCAGCAGTGTTGCTGCTGGCAAATCTCTAATTACATTGCGCGAGAAAACCTGTTCAAAACAAATATTTGGCTCTTCCACGCCATTATGACACTTTCAACAAACATCAGCTTATATAAAAACCTTATATTAAATATGGTTTTTTTCGGGCTCATTTCATTATTGAAAAATGCTTTGTAGTAATCTATAGCCACCTAAAAACCCATACTGCCAGGTC
The DNA here is from genome assembly GCA_964646145.1 of uncultured Thiotrichaceae bacterium. Classification (GTDB taxonomy): domain Bacteria; phylum Pseudomonadota; class Gammaproteobacteria; order SZUA-229; family SZUA-229. The sequence continues at coordinate 5,423 of CAZYCY010000103.1, read as the reverse complement.
CACCCATGCCCGGCGGCATGCCACCACCGCCTTTCATGGCACGCATCATTTTTGCCATGCCGCCTCTGGACATTTTTTTCATCATTTTCTTCATCTGCATTTGCTGCTTGATGAGGCGGTTTACGTCTTGCACCTGCAGGCCGCTACCAGCGGCTATGCGGCGTTTTCGTGCGCCTTTGATGATGTCCGGAAAGGCTCTTTCTTTTGGCGTCATGGAGTTAATAATGCCGACCATGCGACTCATTTCTTTATCATTAACCTTGTCTTTAATCTTGTCAGCCATGCCCGGCATGCCGGGCAGTTTGTCCATTAAACCCGCCATGCCGCCCATGTTCTGCATTTGTTCAAACTGTTCTTTTAAGTCGTTGAAATTAAAGCTTTTACCCTTCTGAATTTTTTTCGCCAGCCTGGTGGCTTGTTTATGGTCAACTTTTTGTTGAACTTCTTCTACCAGCGAAAGCACATCACCCATGCCCAATATACGCGATGCCACGCGGTCGGGGTGGAAGGCTTCAAGTGCTTCTATTTTTTCGCCGGAACCCATGAATTTAATCGGTTTGCCGGTAATCTGGCGAATCGATAAAGCCGCACCACCACGGGCATCACCATCAGTCTTTGTCAGCACCACACCAGTTAGCGGCAGTGCTTCATTAAATGCCTTTGCGGTAATGGCGGCATCCTGACCGGTCATACTGTCAACCACAAACAGGGTTTCTACCGGGTTAACCTCCGCGTGGATGGCTTTAATCTCAGCCATCATCTGCTCGTCAATATGCAACCGACCGGCGGTATCCACCAGCACCACATCAATGTAATGTTTGCGTGCATAATCAAGCGCAGCTTTGGCTATATCGACAGGCTTCTGCTCGATGTTGCTGGGGAAGAATTCAGCACCAACCTGTGTTGCCAGTGTTTCCAGCTGTTTTATCGCAGCAGGTCGATATATATCACAACTCACTAGCAGTGATTTTTTCTTTTCTCTTTCACTGAGCATTTTCGCCAGTTTCGCCACCGTGGTGGTTTTACCAGCGCCTTGCAAACCCGCCATTAATACGACTGCGGGCGGTTGTGCGCTTAGATCAAGCTGCTCGTTTTGCACCCCCATTATTTTGACCAGCTCTTGCTGAACAATATTGATGAATACATGCCCCGGCTTCAGGCTGGTTAATACTTCCTCGCCCAGGGCGCGTTGTTTCACATCATCAATAAAGCTGCGCACCACTGCCAGTGCAACATCGGCTTCCAACAATGCCATGCGTACATCACGCAATGCATCCTGAATATTATCTTCGCTTAATCGACCTTCACCACGCAATTTTTGCGCGGTGCTGGCAAGGCGGTCACTTAGTCCATCAAACATGGTTTACCTTATCTATACTCGTTATATTTATGAACATGAATTATAGCGAATTATGTACGCGGTGGTTAGCCTTTGATCATTTTGATTAACGGTAGATAAACAGCAACTTTTTTTCAGCTCAATCAGAGGTTTCCTGAGACAACAATATGATAATATGTGACACTATTATGTTTTGCCTTACCGAACGAAGGCTTAAAATATTTTAAATCAGTATAAACAAGCATCAGCTTTACTCAGATATGGATAATTTCATCTTAAAATTTAGTATCATTTTTCTTTATTTTGCATGCTCTGCTCTGTTGTTTATTCACATTAATAAAGCGAGACGGCAAATTCCTGAAAAAACTTGGGCGTTATCAAAAAAACAAATCATTGTCATTGGTTTTGCCGGTTTTATTTTGCACCTCCTGCTACTCTATAGCAGTATACACACAGCGGCTGGTATCAATTTAGGTTTTGACAACATCAAGTCGCTGGTCGCTGCTCTTAGTGTTCTATTTGCCTTAATTGCCGCCTGGCGCTACCCGGTTGAGATACTGGCAATTACCCTGCTACCACTGGCCGTCATCATCATGTTGTTTAATTTTGGTGGTAGGGGTTACCTTCTGGTTGAAGCCGACAGCTCAGCAGCATTGATTTTTCACATATTAACCTCAATCATTGCCTACAGCCTGTTAGCACTGGCAGCATTGCAGGCGGTTTTACTCTCGGTGCAAAATAAATTTTTGCGTGCACACCAGCCCGGCGGACTGATCAAGCTCATGCCACCATTAAAGAACATGGAAACTTTACTGTTTGAGGTGGTATTTATTGGTTTTATAGTATTAACCATATCACTGGGCAGTGGGCTGATTTTTTTAGATAATATGTTCGCACAACATCTGGCACACAAAACCATTTTATCGATACTGGCGTGGCTGGTGTTTCTAACTTTATTGATCGGACACTGGCGGCTTGGCTGGCGTGGGCGCACGGCTGTACGCTGGACTTTAAGTGGCTTTATCAGCCTGATGCTTGCCTATTTCGGCAGTAAATTTGCTATGGAAATATTACTAACGTAATGCTTCCCGGCTATTTAAGTAATACTAAAGTAATTCCAATCAGTAGTGGCACATGGGTGTGTCGTCTACGGATCAAAGGACGAACCGGGATTATTTCTTCTTGAACGAGTTATCAATAAACACGCTATTTATCACTCTTGGCATACTGATTTTACTTTCCGGGCTGTTTTCGGGTTCCGAAACGGCTTTGATGACACTCAATCGTTATCGTGCAAAAGCACTCGCTAACAAAGGTCATAAAGGCGCTAAACTTGCACTCAAGTTACTCAAGCGACCAGATCGCTTGCTGGGTTTAATTCTGCTGGGTAACAACATTGTTAATATTTTTGCAGCAACTCTTGCCACCATCATCGCCTTACGGCTTTACGGTGAAGTCGGGCTGGTTATTGCACCTTTTATATTAACCTTTGTTATTCTGGTTTTTGCTGAAGTCACACCTAAAACGCTGGCGGCATTAAAGCCGGAAAAGCTCGCTTTTCCGGCAGCATTTGTCTATACCCTCATCGCCGCACCGCTGTACCCTTTTGTCTGGTCAGTTAATATTTTTTCCAATGGTCTGTTAAGGCTATTTGGCGTGCACGCAGATAAAGAAATCAAACATGAGCTCAATGCAGATGAATTACGTGCTGTTGTGATCGAGGCCGAGCACTTCATGCCACAGGCACACTCAGATATGTTACTGGGTATTCTCGATCTGGAACAGGTCAGCGTGGAAGACATTATGATTCCACGTAATGAAATTACCGGCATCGACTTAAATGATGACTGGAATGACATTGTGCATCAAATTACTCACAGTCAGCGCACCCGTATTCCTGTGTTTCATGACAGCATAGATGATGTCATCGGTGTTTTACATTTACGCAAAGTGCTTTCCCTGTTTTCACGTGACGAACTCAACCTGAAAACACTTAAAACACTCATCTCACCCGCTTATTTTATTCCAGCTGGCACCTCGCTCACCCGCCAGTTATTAAGCTTTAAAAATAATCGTCGCCGTTCAGGACTGGTGGTTGATGAATACGGCAGTATTCAGGGGTTGGTCACACTGGAAGACATTCTGGAGGAAATTGTTGGTCAATTCACCACCGATTCACCCACTCGGAAACCTGGCATCCACAAACAGGATGACGATAGCTATCAGATTGACGGCAACACCCACATTCGAGAAATTAACCGTAGCTTAAACTGGTCACTGCCCGCCGATGGACCGAAAACCCTGAATGGTTTGATCCTGGAGTACATGGAAATCATTCCACAAAATGGCACCAGTTTTATGATAGGCAATTACACCATTGAAATAACACGCACCACACGCAATGCAGTACAAACCGCAAGAATAAAGAACACCAAACTGCTTACTGATAAAAATCATTCCAGTGGCGGCACTCACGCTTCACATAACATCAAAAATGGCAAAAGCAAAAATTCAATATAGCTGCAACACCTGCGGAGCCATAGCATCAAAATGGGCGGGGCAATGTAGCGACTGTGGCGAATGGAATACCATGGCTGAAACCATTGCCGCCATTACCACCAACAATCGCCAGGGCTTTGCCGGTAAAAAAGGTCATGCCAGAATACAGGCATTGGAAGACATTCAAATGCACGCTGAGATGCGCACGCCGACTAAAATCAGCGAGCTGGACCGAGTGCTTGGTGGCGGTTTGGTGCATGGCTCTGTCACCTTAATTGGTGGTGACCCGGGCATTGGTAAATCAACCCTGCTAACCCAAACCCTTGCCAGCTTGAGTGAATCCCTACCCTGTCTATACGTGACTGGTGAAGAATCACTGCAACAAATCGCCATGCGTGTGCATCGTCTGGGGCTCAATGACAAATGCTTTGCATTACTATCCGAGACCTGCGTGGAAAGCATTATCACCCTGTCCAGTGAGTCTAAACCGAAAGTCATGGTCATTGATTCGATTCAAACCATTTTCACCGAAGCCCTGCAATCCGCCCCGGGTGGCGTGGCACAGGTTCGAGAAAGCGCCGCCCAACTGGTGCGTTTTGCCAAGCAAACCGGCACCGCATTGTTTCTGGTTGGGCATGTCACCAAAGAAGGCACGCTTGCCGGCCCGCGTGTGCTGGAACACATGGTTGACACCGTACTGTATTTTGAAGGTGATCCCGGTGAACGCTACCGCATGATTCGCGCCGTAAAAAACCGCTTTGGCGCAGTCAACGAACTCGGCATTTTTGCCATGACCGACGAAGGTTTAAAAACCGTCAGCAACCCCTCCGCCATTTTTTTATCGCGCCACGAGCAACCTGTGCCAGGCAGCATTATTACCGTCACCCGCGAAGGCAGCCGCCCACTGCTCATCGAATTACAGGCACTGGTGGATGAAAGCCACGGCAGCAACCCACGACGAGTCTGCTTAGGCTTAGACCCCAACCGCTTAAACATGTTGCTTGCCGTGATGCACCGCCACGCAGGTATCATCATGTTTGACCAGGATGTGTTTATCAATATTGTCGGCGGGGTGCGACTCACCGAAACCTCTGCCGATACCGCATTGGTGCTTGCTGCGCTTTCAAGTTTTCGTGACAAGCCTTTACCAAAGGATGTTTTCACCTTTGGTGAAATCGGTCTGGCAGGTGAAATTCGCCCTGTGCCTAACGGTCAGGAACGTCTTAGAGAAGCCGCCAAGCATGGCTTTAAAACCGCTATCATCGCAAAAGCCAACATGCCCAGAAAAGGTGAACCCATAGAGGGTCTTGATATTATTGCGGTGCAGCGTGTTAGTGAATTGATTGAAACAGCGATTACACTATGAGTCCTTACCATTTTTATGAATACTCCACCGGCTCAAAGCCGGTGGTTTCAGGTTACGGCTAAAAGCCGGTCATTTCGCCTAAAGGCACTATAGCGCACTAGATTCATCATTACTCGTCACGTCATTCCCGCATGTTTCCCCGCTCAAAACGTGCGAGGACAAGCCTAGCGGGAATCTAGCTACATGGTGGATTCCTGCTAGAAGCATGCAGGAATGACG
>CAZYCY010000102.1:2861-7618 GCA_964646145.1 uncultured Thiotrichaceae bacterium | reverse complement strand
CGCCTTAATCTGACCTATTTTGAATCTCAATCTTCACCTCCAGAATAAATAGATATGCCCTATAATTAAAAAAATTACTAAAAAATTAAATAATGACGCTTTTAACATCTAATCTGCCAATCGTTGCTTTATTGCCTTTTGTAGGTGCTATTTTTGCCGCCAAGGCGGCTTCTTTTAATCGCCTTGCTTCAGCCTGGGTTGCGGCGATGGTAACGATATTGGCGTTGGCTTTTTTAGCGCCCTCAATGGCAATGGTGTTCGCTGGTGAAACCTTAATTCAGAGCTGGTCGTGGATACCTGCAATTGGGCTTGAGTTTGCCTTTCGCCTGGATGGTCTGGCATTGTTATTTGCCATTCTGATATTAGGCATTGGCTTATTGGTCATTATTTACGCACGTTATTACCTGGCATCAAAAGATTGTATGGGCAGATTTTTTGCTTACTTGCTGATGTTTATGGGCTCAATGCTCGGCATTGTGCTTTCCGAGAACCTGATACAACTGGTGGTTTTCTGGGAGTTGACATCGCTTTCTTCCTATTTGCTTATCAGTTATTGGCAACATCGAAAAGATGCCCGTGAAGGTTCTCTAATGGCACTGGTTATTACCGGTGGCGGCGGTTTGGCACTGCTCGCGGGCGTGCTCATGCTGGGTCATATTGTTGGCAGTTATAATCTTAGCGAGGTATTGGCTGCGGGTGATCTGGTGCGTTCGCATGAATTGTATATGCCTGTCCTTATTCTTATTTTGATCGGCGTATTCACTAAATCGGCACAATTTCCTTTTCATTTCTGGTTGCCACATGCGATGGCAGCACCGACCCCCGTTTCAGCATATTTGCATTCTGCCACCATGGTAAAAGCTGGCGTTTTTCTGTTAGCCCGGTTTTTCCCGGTTTTGTCAGGCACGCCTGAGTGGAGCTGGATTGTGGGTGGCGTCGGGTTAATAACCCTGTTGCTTGGCGCCTATATGGCCTTGTTTAAACATGACCTTAAAGGCTTGTTGGCGTATTCCACCATCAGTCACTTAGGTTTAATAACCTTGTTGTTTGGTTTTGGCACGCAAATGGCTGCGGTGGCTGCCATTTTCCATATTATTAATCATGCAACCTTTAAAGCGTCGTTGTTCATGGTGGCTGGCATTATCGACCATGAAACCGGCACACGTGACATGCGCAGATTGCATGGTTTGCTTAAATACATGCCGCATACCGCAGTATTGGCAATGATTGCAGCAGCAGCGATGGCAGGTGTTCCCCTGTTAAACGGGTTTTTAAGTAAAGAAATGTTCTTTGAACAGGCGTTGTTAGCAACGCATGCGACACCTTTAGTTTGGATAGTGCCTGTTTTAGTCACCATAGCAGCGGTTTTTGCGGTGGCTTATTCCATACGTTTTATTCATGATGTATTTTTTAATGGCGAACCAGTTGACTTGCCAAAAATACCGCATGAGCCACCTCGTTTTATGAAAATTCCGGTTGATTTACTGGTTATTCTTTGTTTAGCCGTTGGCATCATTCCAATGATTGTGGTTTCACCTATTTTGGCGGTGGCAGTTGCTGGTAGTTTACAAATTGCACCACCCGAATTTAACCTGACAATCTGGCATGGCTTTAATCTGCCCTTATTGATGAGCGTTATTGCATTGACTCTAGGCGTGGTGGTTTATATGTTTCGTGAGCGTTTGTTTGCCTGGCATGACCATAAAATTGCACATTTAGATGCCCGTATTATTTACCGTTTTGTTTTAAACAGTATTAATAATCTGGCCACGGTCATTACCCGTGCTTTTGATAAAGGCTCTTTACAAAATGCCGTTGCCTGGATTATTGGGTCAGCTTTTGTTGCTGGTGTGATTGGTTTCATGTCGGTGTCAGCGCCTTTATTGGGTGAAAGAGAGCTGATGCCAGTCGATGGAGTCAGTGTACTGGCTGCCCTGATTCTCATTGTTGCCAGTGTTATGACGGTACTGATTTCACATCAGCAATCACCTCAACAACGCTTACTCGCAGTGGTGATGATTGGCGTTGTTGGCTTAATTGTTGCGCTTATTTTTGTAAAATTCTCTGCCCCGGATTTGGCTCTAACACAGCTTTCAGTCGAAATTGTTACCATTGTATTGTTATTGTTGGCACTGTACTTCTTACCGCAGTCCAGCCCGAAAGAAATCGCTCGCTTGCGTATCTACCGAGATGTTGTGCTCTCAGTGTTGTCGGGTGTTGGTGTGATGATTTTAGCCATGGGCGTTCTGACACGGGATTTTGCACCGATTTCTGATTTTTTCCTTGCTAATGCAGTACCAGGTGGTGGTGGCACCAATGTGGTCAATGTCATTCTGGTCGATTTTCGAGGCACAGATACTCTGGGTGAAATCGTGGTGTTAGCGTTGGCGGGACTGGGTATTTACGCCTTATTACAAGGCTTGAAGTTACATGCACCAGCCCATGATGAAAATGGTTTAGGCTGGAATGAGGATCATCATCCGGTCATCATGCAAACCTTAACGCGTTTATTGTTCCCATTAATGTTGATGGTGGCGGTGTTTGTTTTTATTCGCGGACATAATTTACCGGGTGGAGGTTTTATCGCAGGTTTAATTGCTGCCATTGCGCTCATTGTACAATATTTAGCCAATGGTCTTAGCTGGACGGGTGAGCGTCTAAAAGTTGATATGCATTGGGTGATTGGTGGCGGTCTGCTTATTGCGACGCTCACCGGTCTGGTTTCTATGGGTCTGGCTTATCCTTTCCTTACCACTACTTTCACTTATCTGACCTGGCCTGTAGTCGGTAAATTTGAAGTTGCCAGTGCCATTGCTTTTGATTTAGGCGTATTTCTTGTTGTAGTCGGCGCCACCGTGCTGAGTTTAGTGCAGTTAGGTAAATTAAGTGATGCTTCGCAACACCATCATCAGCCTGATCGACAGGGTAAGCGACAACTGGATAAGCAACAGCAGGATAAGCAACAGCAGGAGGCAAAGTAGTGGAGTGGCTCTTATCTCTGGTCATTGGTGTGTTAACCGCAAGTGGTGTGTATTTAACTTTACGTGCGCGCACCTTTCCTGTGGTGCTGGGGTTAACCTTGTTTGCTTATGGGGTCAATCTGTTTTTATTTGCCATGGGGCGTTTAACCATTGGTTATCCAGCCATTATCGATGCGACTGCAAAGTCCTATAGTGACCCTTTGCCACAAGCTCTGGTATTAACCGCGATTGTTATTGCCTTTGGTATGACAGCGTTTTTGATTGTGTTAGCGCTGAAAGCACGAGGTGAGTTGGGTAATGACCATGTTGATGGTTTGCATCTGACTAAAGATGAGTTGCCGCCAGGGGGTAACGAGTCAGAAAAGAACCCAGAAAAAAATAAAAAGAGAGAAAATAACAGGGAAAAAAGTAATAAAACAAGACAGGTGAAGTCATCTCATCAAGGTGGTGGACAATGACACATTTAGCCGCATTGCCAGTGTTTTTACCCCTGATAGCAGGCTTTGTTTTGCTGTTTGCCAAAGCCGGTGGCTTGCGCTTGCAACGTATTATCAATCTACTGGTTGTGTCAGGGCTAATTGTATTAAGTGTTGTTCTGCTTCAAGAATCTTCAGCGGGTGGCCATCAGGTTTATTTGCTGGGTAATTGGCAAGCACCTTTTGGCATTGTACTGGTACTCGATCAACTGTCGGCACTGATGGTTGCGATTACTTCAGTGCTGGCGTTGGCGGCGTTGGTTTATGCTGTTGCCACTGATACCGATAAAAAAGGCACACACTTTCATGTTTTATTTCAGTTACTGCTTTTTGGTTTGTATGGTGCTTTTTTAACCGGCGATTTATTTAACCTTTTTGTCTTTTTTGAAGTGTTGCTACTGGCTTCTTATGGACTTTTATTGCACGGCAGTGGACGATTACGCACCAAAGCAGGTTTGCATTATGTGGTGATAAACCTGGTTGGTGCAACCTTGTTCCTGTTTGCTGTGGGAACACTTTACGGCATTCTGGGAACGCTTAATATTGCCGATATGGCAGTTAAAGTTGCGCTGTTACCACAGCAGGATACAGCGATTGTTGCAGCAGCCGGTTTGTTGCTGTTGCTGGTATTTGGCATCAAGGCGGCTATGTTTCCATTATATTTATGGATGCCAGCCGCCTACACCCATACTTCGGCTGCTGTCGCTGCCCTGTTTGCCATCATGACCAAGGTAGGCATTTATGCCATTATCAGAGTACACGGCACTATTTTTGGCGATGATGCTGGTGCCTTGGCAAATTTCTATCTGCCCTGGGTGCTAGGTCTGGGTTTGCTCACTCTTATGATGGCAGCATTTGGGGTAATGGCTGCCAGAGGGTTGCGTGAGCAAGTGGCCTATCTGGTATTGGCTTCAGTGGCGACTCTGCTTGTTGCTGTGGGCTTAAATAATCCTTTGGCGTTGAGTGCTGGTCTTTATTATCTTATTCACTCTACCTTGATCGCTGGAGCTATGTTTTTGTTAGCAGACATCATTTCACGTGGTCGTGGTTCTTATGAAGATCGTTTGGAAAGTGCTTATGCCGTACCCGGTGCCATTTTAATTGGCGCACTGTTTATGTTTGGCGCAGTTGCTATGACCGGGATGCCACCTTTGTCCGGTTTTTTTGGCAAGGTACTTATATTAAGTGCATCGCTGGAGCATCTTTGGTTTGCCTGGATTTTAGCGATTGTACTACTGGCAGGTTTTATTATGATTGTTTCTATGGCGCGTACCGGCTCATTATTGTTCTATCAGGTGAT
>CAZYCY010000102.1:0-2761 GCA_964646145.1 uncultured Thiotrichaceae bacterium | reverse complement strand
TAATGCCAGCATGCCTAATGACATAGGTAATGATAATACCGATAACAATGTCGACACTCATACAAGCGGTGAAGCCGTTAATCGGCTTGCAATAATAGCCGTTATCGGTCTGTTTATGGCAAGCCCCATTCTGGTATTGTTTGCTCATCCAATTACCGCTTTTACCGAATCTGTGGCGAAACAACAATTTGACAGTAAAAGTTATGTCGATGCTGTTTTATCTAAACAGGCACTGCCCGGGAAGAAGAACTGATGTTTAAATTGTTTGTTGCAAAAATACTGCCCCATCCGGTTCTTTCTATTATTTTATGGTTGATTTGGCTATTACTTAACAATAGCGTTGCGCCGGGGCATATGGTATTAGGGTTAATATTAGCGATATTAATTCCTTTACTGACTTCTGCATTCTGGTCTGAAAAAGTGCCCATTAAAGCACCATTAACACTGTTAAAGTTTTTAAGCATTGTGTTATGGGATATTATTATTGCTAATGTGATCGTTGCAAAATTAATATTGGGTCGCAACGAAAAGTTAAAGCCTGCTTTCTTTAATATAGATCTGGATATCCAGACTCCGCTTGGCATCAGTTTGTTAGCCAATACCATTTCCTTAACCCCGGGTACAGTTTCATGTGATCTTAGTACAGATCGTCGCCGTTTGTTGGTGCATGCACTGCATGTGGAAGATATTGCAGATACCATTAAACACATAAAACAGCGCTATGAAACGCCACTTATAAAGGTATTTACGACATGTTAGGCACTATGTTAGAAGCAGTTTTACCCTTCGCATTTACCATGCTGGGGGTTTCGATATTACTCAGCTTTATGCGCTTATTAAAGGGTCCTGATCTGCCTGATCGAATTCTGGCTCTGGATACACTGTACATCAATGCCATTGCTGTTTTGATTTTGTTAGGTTTGTATTTGGGCAGCGCGCTGTATTTTGAAGCGGCATTATTAATTGCACTGATGGGTTTTGTTGGCACCATTGCGCTAAGCAAATACCTGTTGCGTGGCGACATAATGGAATAACTTTACGGGAGAAAACACATGCTTGACTGGATTTTAGCCGCGCTGGTCTTAATTGGCGCATTCTTTACCCTGGTAGGTTCAATCGGTCTATATAAACTGCCCGATTTTTATATGCGCTTGCATGGTCCAACCAAGGCAACTACGCTGGGCGTGGGTGCCATTTTAATTGCCTCTATGTTGTACTTTAGCTTCACCGACGAAGCCGCCAGCCTGCATGAAATTCTGGTGACTGTGTTTTTATTTATAACCGCTCCGGTAAGCGCGCATTTAATGGCAAAAGCCGCACTGCATACTAAACTGAAGCAAGTTGAACGCACTCGCCATAACCACGGGTAATTAAGGGTACCTCTAAAAATAGAAGTGTGATTTAGGGAATGCAGAAAATAGTGCGTTTTTACTCAAAAAGGAGGAGAATAGTAAGCTATTTGACGATTATCCAGGAGTGGAAAACTGCTGTTTTATGCGTCTCCATATTCCCCAATAATTCTGCATTCCTCTATGAAGTGTTCGGGCTTGTGCTCGACCGAGTTGCTGTGCTATTTGCTGAGAGCGACCTCCTGGACTCACGGGATTAGTTAGTTTTTTTTGTCTGTGCGCTGGCACTAACCAGGGTTCTACGCAGTTCTGCTTCCAATATTACCAGCTGAGCGGCGGCATCGGCACGTTTTGCGCGACCTTCATCGGCGATTTGCAGGCTTTCTTCAATGGTTTCAATCAGGGCAGTATTGGCGTATTTGACGGCTTCAATATCGAACACGCCGCGCTCGATCTCACGCCTTGCTTCAGCGTTACCCTGCTTCAGGTTTTCAGCATTGGCTTTTAATAATTCGTTGGTGAGGTCGCTGGCGGCACGAATACTGCCTGCTGCCTCACGAGAACGCTGGATAGTGACTGCCTGGGCAAGCTGGGTACGCCATAAGGGCAGGGTGTTGGCAGTGGTCGATATAATTTTGTTAATCAGTCCTTTGTCATTCTCCTGTACCAGGCGGATGCTCGGCAGGCTCTGCATGGCTACCTGACGGGTGAGTTTGAGGTCATGTACGCGCCGTTCCAGGGCGTCACGGCTGCTGCGAAAATCACGAAGTTGCTGTGCTTTGATTACCTCTTCGCTGTTTTCTGCTTCAGTCTCCATGGCTGGAATGGTCTCTTCATCGAGCTGCCTGATTTTTTCTTCCCCTGCTACGATGTAACGCTCCAACTGGTGAAAGTATTCCAGATTAGCGCTGTAGAGACGATCGAGCGAGGTGATATCGGTGAGCAGTTGGGTTTTGTGGCGTTCCAGATCATCGCCAATGGCATCAATCTGATCGCGCACTTCTTCATAACGCTGGAGGAACTGAGCCATCGGCTTGGCCTTACCAACCATGCGGGCAAAGAAGCCCTGCTTGCGGTTGGGGTCTAACGCGCTGAGATCAAAACCACGAACCGCACCGACCATGCTGTTGAGCGCTTCTCCGGCAGGACCGGTGTCTTTATTGCGCACACCTTCGAGCATGTCATCGGAAATAGTTGCTAGCTGCTGTTGAGCTGATGTCCCAAAATACAGTAATGAGTGGCTGTCATTAAGATCGATTTCCTGCATTAGAGTATTCATAGCCGCTTGTTCCGCCAAGTTGACCTGTGGGTATTGTGCCAGTTTTTTACCCTGCAACAGGTCAGTTTCAATGCTTTTAAGTTCAGTTTCGTTAATCATCTTTGCTGTTCCCTTAATATTAAACACTTATACA
>CAZYCY010000101.1:0-7635 GCA_964646145.1 uncultured Thiotrichaceae bacterium | reverse complement strand
TAATACTTATGGTTAGACGCTGATCGTGCAATTATAATAAAATAGTTGCATGAATCTTCCTCAAACTGACGATTATCGGTCATTGCTTTTAAATGACACATCCTTGCTGGATGTTCGCGCACCAGTCGAATTTAATCAGGGCGCATTTCCTTTTGCTGAAAATTTTCCTTTAATTAATGACCAGGAACGCAAACAAATTGGCATTCAATACAAAAATCGGGGGCAGGATGAAGCGATTAAACTAGGTCACCAATTGCTGCGGGGGGAAATCAAATCACAACGTATACATCATTGGCAAAAATTTTTTAAGCGACATCCACATGGGGCGCTATATTGTTTTCGCGGCGGCATGCGCTCAAAAATATCGCAACAATGGATTTATGAAAAAACCGGCATCATCTACCCCAGGGTAAAAGGTGGCTATAAAGCCATGCGCCGTTTTTTAATTGACGAATTAGAATCTTCCGCATTACACATCAAACCCATTATGCTTGGTGGTCGAACCGGTATAGGTAAAACACTATTGCTTAAAAAAATAACACAACAAATAGACCTTGAAGGCATTTACCATCATCGGGGCTCCGTGTTTGGCAAACACGCCACGCCGCAACCCTCACAAATCGATATTGAGAACAGGCTCTCTATTAAATTGCTCAAACAACGCAGCAACAAACATCAACAATTAGTGTTTGAAGATGAAGGAACAAACATTGGCTCCAGAAAAATTCCTGATGCACTATTCAATAAAATGAAACAGTCACCAATTGTTCTGCTGGAAGCGAGTATTGAAGAAAGAATACATATAATCTACCAGGAATATATTATACAAGCGTTGAATGAACATCAGGCACTTTGTGGTGAAGATCAGGGCTTTAACAACTGGGCAGAAAAATTGCATGAGTCTGTCGATAAAATACAACGACGTCTGGGCGGGGTTCGATATAAAGCACTCAAAACATTACTAACGGATGCCCTAAAACGACAGCAATCAACAACTAACACAGAACGCCATAAAGAGTGGATAAAAATATTATTGGTTGATTACTATGACCCTATGTATGACTTTCAACTGAACAAAAAACGTGATCGTGTTGTTTTTCAAGGGCAACAAAATGAAGTGCTTGCCTATTTAAAACAGGGTTACCAATTATCCTAAAAAAATCAGTTGAATCGTAGCGAAAAGGTAGCGCCAAACAATAACTTTTGAACGATTTCAAGTTCGTGCAAAGCATAATTATGGTGTAAAATCATGCACCAATTCAATCATAGAAAAAAGAAGGGCAAGAAGCTCACATGGCCGATAGAAGTGTTCCCCGAAGACCCACCCTCCTCATCATACTGGATGGTTTTGGTGTTAATCCCAGTCGATTAAACAATGCAGTACAGGAAGCGGACACGCCGCGACTGGACGAGTATTTTTCTCGAAATTCCCATACCACACTGGAAGCCTGTGGTAATTCCGTGGGTTTGCCCGATGGGCAAATGGGCAACTCCGAGGTCGGTCACATGACGCTGGGCAGTGGCTCGGTAATAAGACAGGATCTGGTTCGTATTAATGACGAAATAGAAAATGGCGATTTCTTTTCCAACGCCGCATTACTGGCTGCGGTGGAAGATGCTGCCAGCCACCAGCGCCCTTTGCATTTAGTGGGCTTAACCTCTAACGGCGGCGTACACAGTCACATCAACCATCTTAAAGCCTTAATCAAGTTATGTGCCGATAACAAGGTAGTGCCGGTGGTACACATGACCACAGACGGGCGCGATACCGCGCAAATGTCTGCCCTGGTGTTTTTATCAGACATTGAATGCTTACTGGAAGACGCTGGCGGCAGCATTGCCACCGTTTGTGGTCGTTATTATTCCATGGATAGAGATAACCGTTGGCATCGCACTGGACTGGCGTGGCGGGCGATGGTGAGCGGTGATGCTCGAAGAGCAGAAAATGCACGTTACGCGATCGAAGAAGCTTACGCCAATGCCGAGACGGATGAATTTATTATCCCCACCGTGCTTGACGATGCACAGTTAATTGAGTCGGGTGATAATGTCATTTTTTTCAATTTTCGTAATGACCGTTCACGCCAACTCACCGCGGCATTAAGCCAGGAACTTTTCGACTATTTCGATACCGGTGATTTTGAAGGTGCGTTGGTGACCTGCTTAACCGAATACGACCCGGAATTCTTATTGCCTATCGGTTATGCGCCGGAGCGACCACAGGCAACGGTGGCATCGGTGGTCAGTCGTGCAGGTTATAAACAAATGCACTGCGCTGAAACCGAAAAATATGCGCATGTTACTTATTTTTTTAATGGTGGTAAAAAGAAACCCTTTGCTGGTGAAGACCATGTCATGGTAAATTCGCCTGATGTTGCCACCTACGATTTAAAGCCGGAGATGAGTGCAGCGGGCGTTGCCGATAAAGTCATAGAAGCGCTGCAGTCGGCTCGCTACGGTTTCATCATGGTAAATTTTGCCAATGGTGACATGGTTGGCCATACTGCTGTTCGAGAGGCAGTGATTAAAGCAGTTGAGGTACTGGACAAAGAAGTAGGCAGAGTGCTGGATGCGGCAAAGGAGAGCAATTTCTCCGTCATCCTGACTGCTGACCATGGTAACTGTGACGAAATGGTTGATCCAATCACGCAGGAACCGCATACACAGCATACTTTATACCCGGTACCCTGTATGATTATTGATAAAGCTAACTGGCATTTGCGCCCCGGCGGCGACTTAAGTGCGGTGGCGCCAACCATATTGCAATTGATGGGTTTGCAACAACCTTCTTCGATGACGGGTAAGTCTTTATTGTTGTGTGAGTATTAGTTAGAGTCCCTATTGACATCCTCCCCTCCCTAAAGGAAGGGGATTCCTGGTTCCAGCTTACCTGACCACTCACGAGTGGTCAGGTAACTGCTGCCCGGGGTTCCTGCTTCATCGAGTCTGGCAACCCAGTCTCTCCACAGGCTAACACGCGATGCCCTCGCGCTAATATATTCACAGCTCCAACAAAGTCTGCATTGGCTTCATAGCCGCATTCTATGCACTGGAACTTTGCTTGTGACTTCCTGTTGTCTTTGGATACATACTGGCATTTAGGACAAGTTTGACTGGTATATTTAGGGTCTACCGCCAAAACATGTCCACCTTTCCATGTCTGCTTATATTCCAGTTGTCGCCGAAATTCCGACCAGCCCTGGTCTAATATCGACTTATTTAAGCCTGACTTAGGCTTAACATTGCGTCCATGCTGTTCATTATCGCCTTTGGCTGAACGACTCATATTACTCACTTTTAACTCTTCAATGAAAATCATGGCTTGGTTTTCGCTGATTTCATGACTGATTTTGTGTAAGTAATCATTCCTACAATTAGCAACTTTATGATGAAGTTTCCCTATCCGCTGTTGCTGTTTCTTCCAGTTATTAGAAAACTTTTTCTTAGAACTTAATTTGCGCTGCTCCATTGCCAGCTTTGTTTCCAGGGTTCGGAAACTGTTTAATGGCAAATACACATGCCCATCCGACAACGTGGCAAATTGAGCAATGCCTAAGTCTATGCCAACCACGCTTGTTGATGGATGTTTAGGCTCAGGTGTTTCATATTGGGTTTGTATGCTCACATACCAGCCATCACTTTGTCTGGATACAGTAATATTTTTTACCACCCCTAAAAGCTGGCGACTTTGACGAAATCGTAACCATCCTATTTTGGGTAGAAATACTTTATTATTTTCTATCTTAAAACCTTGTGGATAACGAAAGCTGTCCCTTGCGCTTTTTTTCTTAAATCGTGGCAAGCGTTTATTGGGCTGGGTTTTGTCAAACCCGTCTTTAAAGGCTTTTTCCAGTTGTTTTAAACTTTGTTGTAGCACTTGTGAATGGCAGTCTTTTAAGAATCCATATTCTTCACTTTGCTTCCATAGCTTTAACCAGAATGCCATCTCGTTATACCAGACCATGCCTTGTTTACTTTCTAGCCGAAATAGATTTAATGCCAATACTTTGTTCCAGACAAAACGGGTGCAGCCCGCAAATTGCGCCAGCTTTACAGCAATATCAGGATGATGGATTTTTAGTTTGAACTTGTAAGCCTTGCATATCAGCATGACCAAAGTATACAATTGGTCTATGAAAATATCAACAGATATTAGAGCAGGACGACATTGTGTTTTTTTAATGCATGTTCATTTGGTCTTTGTTGCAAAATACCGTAGAGCGGTATTCACCAAAGAAATATTAGATGATTTACAAACTATCTTTGCCCGTATAGCTAATGATTTTGAAGCCGAATTGGTGGAATTTGATGGTGAAGGTGACCACGTTCATCTTTTGCTGAATTACCCACCCAAAGTTGCTGTTTCTGTTGGTTAATAGCCTGAAAGGGGTTTCTAGCCGTTTGATTCGTAAGAAAAACTATCCCAGTATTACAAAAAATTTATGGGGAGGTGCTTTATGGTCGCCATCGTATTTTTCTGGTAGTTGTGGTGGCGCACCCATTGAGATCATCAGGCAATACATTGAGCAACAAAAAACACCTCATTAGGATTACTTCGTAATCCGCACCTTACATCCCCGACCTGAAGGACGGGGTTTTACGGTGTTTCTGATAAAAAAGACCAAGCGTAGTGACCGACCTTTTTGTATTACACAAGCCACCTTGTGGGTTTATTCAATCCATGCCATCCAGTGCCTTCTGGAAACGGTTGGCGTGTGAGCGCTCTGCTTTTGCCAGGGTTTCAAACCAGTCAGCGATTTCATCAAAGCCTTCATCACGAGCGGTTTTCGCCATGCCCGGATACATATCAGTGTACTCATGAGTTTCGCCAGCAATAGCGGCTTTCAAGTTGTCATCTGTGCCACCGATGGGTAAGCCCGTTGCCGGATCACCGGTTTCTTCAAGATACTCAAGGTGACCGTGAGCATGACCGGTTTCACCTTCAGCGGTAGAGCGAAATACGGCTGAAACATCATTGTAACCTTCCACATCGGCTTTTGCCGCGAAATAAAGGTAACGGCGATTTGCCTGGGATTCGCCAGCAAAAGCATCTTTCAGATTTTGTTCTGTTTTACTGTCTTTTAAGCTCATCTTAATATCTCCTGTTTTCGGATTGACCTGAGAAGGCGAGTAGATTATCCTAAAAAAAATGTAACTACTCAGCGTATTATCCGGGTAAGGACGCAGGTTATTGATTTTTCAGGCATCTGCAACATGGATGTTGCAGTAGAGCGTACATGGACGTATTTACAGCGTCCTGAAAAATCAATAACTTGCGTCCTTTTCTAAAATTACGCTGAGTAGTTACAAAAAAATCAGATCTTTATTAGATTAAGTCTAAGTATCTGGGTTATGATGTCAAGCACAAAAGAGAGCCAGCGATAATAAAGCGCATAAACGCAATATTTACATGATTTTTTTAGGATATTGGGGTGTATTGATGCCCACAATAATTTATCATTCGGGATCGCTGTTTTTTAAATTGTTGCAGCTCTTAAATTGTACTAATGAAACAGATGGATAGAGGCTGATTATCCGTTTTAATAGTATGTTGAGATTTGTTTATTATATTACTAAGAGGTTAAATCATGACGCGTGAAGTAGATGTTGCCATTTTAGGGGCGGGTAGTGCCGGCTTATTTGCCTTGTCACAGGTAAAAAGTAAAACCGATAACTATGTTTTAATTAATGGAGGAGAATTAGGCACCACCTGCGCACGCGTAGGCTGCATGCCGTCCAAAGCATTAATCCAGGTAGCTGAAGACTTCCATCGCAAGAGTGTTTTTAAACGTGAAGGCATTGAGGGCGGCAATGCTTTGTCGATTGATGTGCCAGCGAGCATGGAACATGTGCAGGATTTACGCGATGCTTTTGTTGACCGCACCCTGGGCGCAACCGATAACCTGGATGCAACACATTTAATTGATGGCTATGCAAAATTTATCAGTAACGACACCATTGCAGTAAATGGTGAGCAGATAAAAGCAAAAACCATTATTATTGCTACTGGCTCGACACCTGTTGTGCCTGCCCCATGGCAAAATTTTTCTGATGACATTATTACCAGCGATGAACTTTTTGAACTGGAAGATCTGCCGGCCTCAATGGCAGTCATCGGGCTGGGCTCAATCGGGCTGGAAATAGGTCAGTCATTACATCGCATGGGTGTAAAAGTAACAGCGCTAGATCAACTGGAAAACATTGCCAAGCTGGAAGACGAGCAGGTAAATGAAATAGCTAAAACCGTTATTGATAAAGAATTTCCGCTCTGGCTGGGGCAACCGGCAACGCTGCAGAAAGAAGACGGCGGTATCAAGGTAAGTGCAGGTGACCATCAGATACTGGTTGCTAAGGTGCTCGCCAGTTTGGGGCGAAAGCCTAATCTCGACAGCTTAAACCTGGAAGCCACCGATATAAAACTTGATGAGAACGGCATTCCAGAATTTGACCCACTAACCATGCAACTCACTGATTTGCCAATATTTATAGCCGGTGATGTCAACGCAGACCGAACCATTTTGCACGAAGCAGGACACCAGGGACGGATTGCCGGGCATAACGCAATGCGCCATGTAAAGGGTGAGTCAGTAGAAAAATTCAAACGCAAAGTCGCCATGGCGATCACCTTTTGTGACCCGAACATCGCCACCGTAGGTGCGCAGCTCAACGAATTAAATCGAGATGAAATCGCCATCGGTGAAATCCAGTTTGCACCGGTCGGTCGAGCATTAATTATGGGCAAAAACCGCGGTTTACTCAGGCTCTATGCAAGAAAGTCAGATGGTTTGTTGTTAGGTGCCTGCATGTGCTGCGTAAAAGCAGAAAACCTGGCGCACCTTATATGCTGGTCAATTCAGCAGGGCATGACCGTGTTTGATATGTTAAAAATGCCGTTCTATCATCCGGTAATTGAAGAGGCACTGCAGGCTGCACTATACAGTGCGCTGTCGCAGCTGGACATTAAGCAGGATCTGGTTGAACTGGAACGCGTCGAGTAAAGCACGCAAAAATGAGGCGAATACTAGGCTGTCGAAATATACCAATTAAAGCTAATAATTCAATTACCATTTATTGGCTTACTTATTCCACACGAAAGCACGGAAACCATGTATGTTCTTTTAGACACAGAGAACACGGAGAACACGGAGAACACAGAGGCAATTAATTAGTAATCTCTGTGTTCTCCGTGGTCTCTGTGTCTAAAAAATAGCTAAAATACAGACATTTAATTATGGCTATTTAGAGTGGTTTTTCGACAGCCTAGGCGAATACTCGTTGTATTTAACGAGTTTTTGCGTGAAAAAAGTGCTGTTCATGGTTTTTCTCAGAGGTGCTTAGGTTTTTAGATGCCCTATAGTTTGCGAGGTGCGTAAAAGGATAAATACGTCATTGGCTTAAAGCCTGTGGCGTATTTACAAAATCATTTATTTTCGTAACTACTCAGCGTAATTTGAGAAAAGGCTGCAGGTTATTGATTTTTCAGGACGCTGTAAATACATCCATGTACGCTCTACTGCAACATCCATGTTGCAGAAGCCTGAAAAACCAACAACCTGCATCCTTACTGAGATAATACGCTGAGTAGTTACTCATTTTCTAATAGTTTGGCAACAATAATACTCAGAGTCATTGCTT
>CAZYCY010000100.1:0-7686 GCA_964646145.1 uncultured Thiotrichaceae bacterium | reverse complement strand
TCCTTTGGTTCGTAACCAACACATCCATGTGTTACTTTACGTGAACATGAATCTTCACCTCCAGAATAAATAGAGATGCCCTTTAATAATAATTGGCGCCTTGCCATTGACGAAAATCTACGCACTCTAAACGGGGTGTTCTTGAGTGCGAAGAGTATATGACGAGTAATGGGATACAGTCAGCTGGTCAGCACTGGCGCAGTGTCAATAAAAATCCACATCTGATAGGCGATAAATACAGCCAGTAATAGTCCACCTTCTATCCGGTTGATGTTGCCGGAACCAGTATTGCGTAAACCCCTTGCCATCAGGTAGAGGGCAAGGGCAAGACCGATCATCAGCGGGAAATCGCGGGTTAATACGGCTGCATCAAAACGACCAGGGTCGATTACGGCAGCAATACCTAATACACCCAAAATGTTGAACAGGTTGGAGCCGACGATACCGCCTACTGCCATATCATGTTCGCCTTTACGTACTGCTGATATAGTAGCCGCCAGCTCTGGCAGGCTGGTGCCAATAGCAACAATAGTAAGACCGATCACCAGATCACTGATGCCGAAGGTGGTGGCAATGCCTACTGCACCCCATACCAGCATTTGCGAACTGACTAATAATGCAATGAGACCGGAGATCAGTAGCCACCAGGTGCTGCCAGTTGTAGTAACTGCAGGCATCTCGGCGTTAAATTCGCCTTCCAGTGGGTCATCAGCGGGTGCGCTACGAGCCAGGTGGATGCTCCACAGAACCATCATTACCATGCCTGTCAACAGTATTAGACCATCTAGTCGTGATAGTATGCCATTGTAAAGCAGTGCCAGTGCAATTAGCATGACTATTAACATCAGTGGGAATTCACGACTCAGAGTTTTTGAATGTACGCTTAATGGTACGATCAGTGCCGCTACGCCTAGTACCAGAGCCATATTGGTAATATTGGAGCCGATGGCGTTGCCGATGGCGAGACCACTATTGCCTTGCCAGGCTGCCATGGCAGACACCATCATTTCCGGTGCTGAGGTACCAAAAGCAACAATAGTTAGACCAATAATCATCGGTGATATGCCAAAATTGTTTGCCATTCCGCAAGCCCCGTCAACAAAACGATCAGCGCTCCAGGTGAGTATGATCAGACCAATGACGATGGCTAAAGCGAATAAGGTGGTGTCTTGCATTGCTGTCCTGAATATTTGTAGTGTTGATCTCAAGTCAGGCGTACTCAGCGATGTGTTGCACAATTCCTGATAGCATCATCGTTAGATGTTTGCTCAGGTGTATTAGCTGCTGGTGAAGCCTAAGAATAGAGATTGAAAAAGCCGTGTATATTAGCAAATTACACTATAACTTTTAATAATGTTTTGTCTTTTCTGAAGGTTTTTGATGGTCTAACGATGAAAATAATTGTCTGCTTGATTTGTTGTTAAGCTTCGTTTGTGCGCAGGAAGTGTGAAAATCAAGAGCCTTTGCTTCGGCTGGAGTTGCTTTTTGGCTAGTTAGTCAGCCTCAAATATAGCAACGGCAATTTGCGCGGCAGTTCTTCTGCATTATGGATCAATACATAGGAGCGGCTGCCGAACAGATAAGGTAAATAGTCTTCAGCCTGTTCATCAATGGTGACGCAGAACGGTCTTAATCCCAGTTTCTCTGCCTCCAATACTGCCATGCGGGTATCTTCGATGCCGTACCGACCTTCGTATTTGTCAATGTCATTGGGTTTGCCATCGGTAAGAATAAGCAGCAACTTCTGAGCAGGTGCTTCTTTTGTCAGTAACTCTGTTGCATAACGGATGGCGGTACCCATGCGAGTATAATATCCGGGACGAATGGCATTAATATGACCGCGAACGACATTGTCGTATTTGTCGTTAAAGCCTTTGATGTTATAGAAACGAACATGGTTGCGATTACGTGATGAAAAACCGTGTAGCGCAAAACGATCACCGGTTGCGGTCAGGGCTTCAGCAAATAGATAGAGTGAGTCACGAATAACATCAATGACACGGGCAGTATTGTTTGCGTAAGCATCGGTGGACAGTGACAGGTCGGCAAGCAACAGGCATGAAAGGTCGCGATTGAGATGACGTCGATCACGATAGACTGGCGTGTCATTGTTAACCTGCCCATGTTTTCGATCAGCGAGAAAGTTGATGTAGTTTTCAAGATCCAGTTCGCTGCCTTCATTTTGTCGGCTAAGCCAGTGTCGTTGCGGGCGCAGGGCTTCGAACTGGCGGCGAACTTTGTGTGCCTGTGGCTGCAGTTTTGCCGGCAGCTCCATCGCCTGTGCGTGGCGGGAACTCATTATCTGAAGTCGACAATAATCTTTTTGTAACTGCTGCTGCCGATAATCCCATTCGTCAATGGTGATGCCTTCACCTAAAATAATATCATCGTATTTTTCTGCTGGCAGATCGAGGTCAAGTTTGATTTTGCTGGCGCTGGTTTTATTGTCCTGCGCAAGGGTAATGTGATCCATGTCTTCGGCTGTTCGCCTGGCATCTTTTTCATCTTCATCATCAGTGGCGCGATCAAGTTTAATGTATTCTCCCCAGCTCCACATGGCTTCAAAGCCAAAATGCATCAGGCCTTTTTTGCCGTCAGGCATATCAGTGTATTCGGCTTTTTTGCGTTTTTTTTGTTTATCCTGTGGTTTTTTGCTATTTTCTTCATCTTCTTCATCAGGTAAATCCTGGTCTACCGGTGCCGTACCCGGATTGAGTTCCTGTGCGGGTGGTGAGGGGTGTAACCACAGGGTAACGGGCTGTGGCGGGTATTTGGCGTAAGCCAGCGTGACCGTTTGTGAGGGGTCAGACAAAGCCAGGCAGATTGCTTTTTCCTGTAGGGCTTCTTTGGCTGTCAGGGTGTCTGCTTCGGGCCGTTGTTGTAAATGTGCCACCAGTAATTTTTGGTAGCGAGACTTTAACCCCGGCCAGATTTGCAATGTTTGACGGGTGCGGTACTGGTTACGGCTGATCCAGTTTTGTTCTTTAGCGGCGGGTACATCGGTAACCACAGAAAGTGCTGTGAGCCATAAGTAAAGATCGTGGTTAAGCTGGCGATCTGGAAACAGGGCGATGCTGTCGGGTAGTTTCAGGCTTTCTTCATCACGCCATGCGTATTGAGTTGTCTGGCCTGTGCCAGCAATGCGCTGAAAAATTGTACGCCTTGCATATGCTTTAGCATTGATTGCATTTTCGACGCGCAAGCCACCTTCACCGCCAAGGGCGCGAAAAAAAATGCCTGCGGTGCGACGAACCTCATCCAGAGACACACTGGCATCAGGATAGCTTTTGCTGGCTCTGCTGGTGACGAAATTGTGCCATATTTTACCGACAAATTCTTCCACTGTGATTATTTTCCCGGTTATTGAATCAGGTCACGCGGCAGCCATAAGATCATGGCTGCGCAGATGATAACCAGCATGATAAACACAGGCATGAATTTTTGCTGTGGTGTTTTGTCTGCTTCAGGTGGCAGCGGCATACCACAATGGGTACAGCTTTCTTCGCCTGGCTCAACCTTGCCACCACAGTGTTTGCATATTGGCTGATTCATTTTTTTTATTGCTGCAAAAGGGTCTGTGATGAATTAACCGGGGAGATAAAGCGGCCAATGAGCGGGTAGTTGTAATCGACGCCTTTGATGGCTTTGGTAAACGCCAGAATGCCGACGATTAAAAATGCCGGCAACAATATCATATAGTATAGTTTGAGTAATAATAATCCCGACAGCGTGGTATATCCACTGGTCAGTAAAATAATGCTGTTTATGATAATAAAAACAATGGTGGTGATGCTGCTCGCCAGTAATGCCTGTTTAAGGTGGTACTGGTCGGTGGCGGATGTTTTTTTGTAGTGCAGAAAGTACAGTACCCATAACGCCAGGTAAAAAATGCCCACAAAGAGCAGGTTGCCGATGTAAAAAGCCTCCGCCCAGGCAGCTGTGTGGTCATTTTTCTGTTGTTTTTCAGTGGCTTCTTCGACGATTTTTTCAGCCGTATATTCATTCATGTTTTTGGGTCTCCATTTTTGCACGAACCACTTCCATTAATGCGTCTACGGTTTCTTCTTCATCACTGAGTGGTTCAATAATTGCTGCCCGGCAGGCTTCAACTGGATCAAAGCCCGACTTAATTAAGGTAGCTGCATATACCAGCAAACGGGTTGATGCCGATTCTTCCAGGTCATGATCTTTTAATACTCGCAGTGCATGTGCCAGTTCAATGAGTTGAGTGGCTAAATCCCGTTCGATTTCGGTTTCTTGCTGGATAATGGTTATTTCAGTCTCCATGTCGGGGTAATCAAATCGTGTGGCAATGAAGCGTTGCCGGGTTGATGGTTTCATGCCTTTGAGCAGGTTTTGGTAACCGGGGTTGTAGGAGACCACCAGCATAAATTCAGCAGGGGCATGTAATACCTCACCAGTGCGCTCTATCGGCAGGATGCGACGGTCATCTGATAGTGGATGTAATACCACGGTGGTATCTTTGCGGGCTTCGACAATTTCATCCAGATAACAGATTGCACCTTCACGTACTGCTTTACTCAGTGGGCCATCATGCCAGTAGGTTTCACCATCGCCAATTAGATGTCTGCCGACAAGATCGGCAGCGGTCAGGTCATCGTGGCAGGCAATGGTGTACAGAGGTCGTCCGAGTCTGGCAGCCATGTGTTGTATAAAACGGGTCTTCCCACAGCCGGTTGGGCCTTTAATCAGCATTGGTAGCTGGTTGTTGTAGGCGTGTTCAAATAACTCGGTTTCGTTACTCTGGTTTTGGTAATAGGGAATGTTATTTTGCGTTTTACTCATTATTTCCGGGTTAGTGCTCATATGACGTGTCCTGCTAAAACCTAAATGAATTAGTTGATTTGTTCAGGTTGCTAAGAAGTCAGCTTCTCTTTAGTAAATACTAATTGCGCCTTGCTCTTCGTAAAAAACTACGCACTAAAACGGGCGTTCTCAAGTGTTAAAAATATGTGAAGAATTTTTTAGTTGATCACCAGACCATGCGCGTACCAGTGCCCATACTGCAAACACAATAAATCCAGCATGTACAATAACGAAATAGGTGATAACGAAAACCCATGTCCAGGCAGAGTTAAAGCCACTCACTAAAATCACCAGTATGCTGACTAGAATGAGAGCGGTTGCTGCAATGATGTTGATTTTTAAGCCTAACCTGGCGTGATAGTGGTCAATCGTGCCTCGCTGTGTTTTTTTATAAATGAAAACTAAAATGAAAAAACTGATAACAGGCAGAAACGTCAGATTCAGCAGTGAAGCCAGGGCTGCATTTGATGCACGTTTTAGCTGTTGCTTGTTTTGGTTCGTTGATCTCATTGTGTGATACCACCATTATTGGTTGTGTGTGCAGCATTGCATTTTTATACAAGTGCTTTTGACTAAAATTCGCGCCCTGAAAAAATAAAGCTCATGAAAAATACCACCTTACTAAGGAGAAGGCGGTATTTTTTACAGTCAGTGTTAAAGGGCATCTTTATTAATTTCACCATCGGGTTTGTTAACAATATTTTCATGTACTGCCGTTCGTGAATTCAAACCTTAAAGCGCGGATTAAAAGCGTGGTCATTAAACTTCCGCTTTAAGGACTCAGGATCAAATAACTTACGAAACTTAACTTGCCTTTTTGCTCCAGCTTGAATGATCTCAAATCGTTGCGTAGCGCAACTATGCGCCTTTTGAGATCATCCAATCTGAAACAAAAATTCGGCGTTAAGTTCCGCATCTTATTTAATCCTGAGTCCTAAGCAGTCGCCCCTTCTTGTGCATCACTGGCTATTATTTTAACTTCTTCACCTTTAACGAAGAAGCTGACAACATAAACAATAAGCCCTATCATGAAGATAATGCCTGCAATCAGACGCATCCAGTAGAATACTTCTATTTTATCCTGCACCACCATAAAGCCCAGTGGCGTATCTGAAAAGCGTTGTAAATATACTTGCAGAATGCCTGCAGCAGTCAGGAACAGGGTGATAAACACCATAGAAATGGTCATCAACCAGAATGACCATATTTCCACTACCTGTGCTTTTGCATTTGCCGCTAATTCACCACGCATGATAGGCATGGCATAGGAAATAACGGTTAGCACGACCATCACATATGCACCATAGAATGCCATATGACCATGTGCGGCAGTGATTTGTGTGCCATGGGTGTAAAAGTTAATCGGCGCCAGGGTGTGCATAAAGCCCCATACACCAGCGCCCAAAAAGCCCATAACGGCAGTGCCCAATGCCCATAAAGTCGCGACTTTATTCGGGTGCTCACGACGCCTTCTGTTGACTACGTTAAAGGCAAACAAAACCATGACAAAGAACGGGATCGGTTCCATTGCTGAGAAGATAGAGCCAACCCACTGCCAGTATGCCGGTGTGCCTATCCAGAAGAAGTGATGACCAGTGCCGAGGACACCAGAGAACAGCGTTAACGCGATAATGACATACAACCATTTTTCGATGATTTCACGGTCAACACCGGTTACCTTAATCAATACATAGGCGAGCATGGCAGCCATAAGCAACATCCATACACCTTCTACCCATAAATGCACCACATACCACCAGAACATTTTATCCAGCACCAGATTGTCAGGAACGTAGAAAGCGAACAGGAAGAAGACGGCGAGTCCGATCATGCCGGTTAAAAACACCAGTGATACCACTGTTTTTCGTCCGGTAAGAACCGTCATGCTAATATTGAAGATGAATGACAGTATCACAATGACGAGACCGATTTTGGCAATTGTGGGCTGTTCGAGGAATTCCCGCCCCATCGTTGGGAACAGATGGTTCATGGTGATTTCAGCCAGAGTGGCATAAGGCACCAGTAAATAGCCCAGAATGATAGCAACACCGGTGCCCAGGAAGACCCAAAAAGTGACTTTCGCCAGCCATGGGAGGTAGATCTCACGCTCGGATTCTTCTGGTATAAAATAGTGAGCAGCACCCATAAAGCCAAACAGTAACCAGACGATCAATAAGTTTATGTGTACCATGCGAGCCACGTTGAAGGGGATTTCCGGGAACAGAAAATCGCCGATAACATATTGTGTTCCAATGATGAGTCCAAACAGGATCTGTCCGACAAATAAGCCAATAGCTGCAATAAAATACAGTTTGGCGATACTTTGTGTTTCATATTTCATGTGTATCTCCCCTTAACCCTGGATATTGGGTGGCCAGTCTCTGGCTGTTTTGATGCCATCGACGTATTTAAGAAACTGTGCAATTTCTTCCAGCTGCTGCTTGGTGAAATTAAACTGTGGCATGTTGCGTCGTCCTGGAATGCCACCCACAGGCAGACCCATGAGATAGCCTTTGATAGCGTCTGTGCTTTCGCCAAAACGGGTATAAACATTGCCAAGTTCCGGTGCAAAATAAGCGCCTTCGCCCAGCAGGCTATGACAGCCAGCACAGTTATACACTTCCCATATATATTTGCCTGCTTTTACCACTTCGGTAAGATTCTCTCTATTATCAGTTTGGGGCAGACGTTTTACCGTATCTACGGTTAGGCCAAGAAATACCAGGAAGAAAAAAACCGACCCCCCGTAGTAAATATTTCTAGCCATGCCCTTGGTAAAGGTTTCTCTCATAGCGTTTCTCACTTTATTGTTAGTTAATTATTTTGAATTGATGTTGAAGGACTACTAGGAGCTTGTCC
>CAZYCY010000099.1:0-7793 GCA_964646145.1 uncultured Thiotrichaceae bacterium | reverse complement strand
AGTAAGGTGTCCAGCAGCCGGTTGCTGAGTAAGCGTTTGAGAAAGCCAAACAGATAGGTGGGAAAGGTAACGTAATAGCGTGGCTTTGGTTTTTTTGCCTCCAGTGCGTGAATTACACGTTTAAGCACTGCTTCCGGTGGCAGAGTAAAGGGTACGGCGGGTCCTTTTTTATTGAGCCGTTCTAGTACGCCCAGGTATTTTTCACGGTGTATGCTGTTTTCAATATCGATGTGCTGCAACATAGCTTTCATCGCATTGGCACGAAACTGGCTGGTAATTGGTCCGGGTTCGATCAGGCTAATAAAAATATTGCTGCCTTTAAGTTCGAGGCGCAGGGTATCGCTTAACCCTTCTATGGCATATTTGCTGGCATTATAGGCGCCGCGAAAGGGCATGGCGACAAAACCTAAAACCGAGCTGTTTTGAACAATGCGACCAAAACCCTGGTTTCTCATTAGTGGAATGACAAGATTGGTTAGTTCTAACCAGCCAAAGACATTGGTTTCAAATTGAACTTTCAGGCTTTCCCTGCTCAGATCCTCAACCGCGCCTGGCAGCCCAAATGCGCCATTATTGAATAATGCATAAAGTTTGCCATCGGTTAGCTGCATCACTTGTTTAAATGCCAGCTGTATCGATTCGCTTTCCGATAAATCCAGCTGCAGACTTTCAAAGCCTTCTTTTATAAGTTGTTCGACACTGGTCTGCCGCCTGGCGGTAGCGATAACACGATAACCACGCTGTTTCAAACCTTTGGCAACGCAATAGCCAATGCCGCTTGAACAACCAGTAATAAGCACTGTTTTTTGTTGGTGGGTTTCTGATATTTTATTCATAACGTATTATTGAAGTTCTCATGAGTGTTGATGTAAGTGTGCCTCGGCATATATAATCACACGTTTACATTTTCAGTAGGTTAATTATGCCGTTTTATGAATATCAGTGCACAACGTGTGGGCATGAAGAGGAAGTTTTGCAGAAAATTAGTGATAAACCGTTAAAAAAATGTGTTCCCTGCGGTAAATCGACAATGAAAAAGAAAGTTTCGGCAGCGGCTTTTCGTTTGAAAGGCGGTGGCTGGTATGAAACGGATTTTAAATCGGGCAATAAGAAAAATGTGGCTGGCGACTCTAAAGCTGAGGGAGCTAAAAAGCCTGTAGATAAAAAGGTCACAGGTGGCTCGACAAAAACTAAAAAGCTTCCTGATTAGCCCTTGAGGTTTAGTCATTAATTTTTTTAATTACGAAGCACACAAATGTATACTAAAAAAAGATTTTTTCCATGGGCTGTTGTATTGGGGGTTTTAGTGTCTTTCGTGGTATATGTTTTATAGCCTATAGCCTTAATCCCTACATAGAAAACAGTAAAAATTAAAAAGCCCTGGCTGTATAATGGTTTGCGACAAAACACACCATCACCCAATGGGTGCAACAACTCAAGGCTTATGCATATTCTACCTTACAAACTCGATACAACCAACGATCAACTCACTTCACGCGCTGGATTGCTGGGCATTGCCCAGGTAATGCAGACAATTAATCGGTCAGAACGTATAAACAAATACTTTCCGTTAGTAGCCATACGATAATAAGGTTGTATCCTGACCAGTTTTTGTGGCTAATTAGGAAAAGTTTGGAAACATACAACTATTAACCATCCCTAAATACGGTAAAATGTACCGTTTTACTAACAATAACGAGATTAATACATGCGCAGCCATTATTGCGGAGCAGTAACCGAAGAACTACTCGATAAGCAAGTCACACTGTGTGGCTGGGTCAATCGTCGCCGTGATCACGGCGGTGTTATTTTTATTGATTTACGTGATTGTGAAGGCATCGTGCAGGTTGTGTTTGATCCTGATCGTGCTGAAATCTTTGAGATAGCAGAGCAGGTACGCAATGAATATGTTCTACGCATGACGGGTCGAGTACGGTTGCGTCCTGCAGGCACCGCAAATGCAGAGCTCACCTCGGGTAAAATTGAAATTCTCGGTTTGCAGCTGGAAGTGTTAAATGCCTCGGAAACACCACCGTTCCAGTTAGATGATGTGGGTGTGCATGATGATTTGCGTTTGCAATATCGTTATATTGATTTACGCCGTGATGAAATGCAGCAACGTTTGCGTTTGCGTTCACGGGTAACGCGTTATATACGACACTTCCTCGATGAAAATAACTTTCTGGACATCGAAACCCCGATGCTCACCAAAGCCACACCCGAAGGTGCGCGTGACTACTTAGTGCCTTCGCGTACTCATCAGGGCAGTTTTTTTGCGTTGCCGCAATCACCGCAATTGTTTAAACAATTATTGATGATGTCGGGCATGGATCGTTATTACCAGATTGTTCGCTGTTTCCGTGATGAAGATTTGCGTGCCGATCGCCAGCCGGAATTTACCCAGATAGACATTGAAACCACCTTCATGGATGAAAATGAGGTGATGGAAATTATGGAAGAAATGATCCGTGGTTTATTCAAATCAACACTGGATGTTGACTTGCCCAATCCGTTCCCGCGCATGGATTACAACGAAGCCATGTTACGTTATGGCTCCGATAAACCGGACTTGCGTATTTCGCTGGAACTGGTTGATCTTGCCGATGTCATGAAAGACGTTGAATTTAAAGTATTCTCCGGTCCGGCAAATGACCCGCGGGGGCGTATTGTGGCATTGCGATTACCGGGTGGAGCGAAACTGTCGCGTAAAGAAATTGATCAATACACAGAATACGTTGCACGTTATGGCGCGAAAGGTCTGGCGTGGATTAAAGTCAATGAGGTGAGCGCGGGTCGTGACGGTTTGCAGTCACCGATAGTGAAGTTTTTACCAGATCAGGCGCTGGACGCTATTATTGAAAAAACCGGCACTCAGTCCGGTGATATTTTGTTCTTCGGTGCGGGTGAAGTTCATGTGGTCAATGAATCTATCGGTGCCTTACGCGTTAAATTAGGGCAGGATAGCGCTCTGATGAGTGATACATGGCAGCCGTTGTGGGTGGTAGATTTCCCCATGTTCGAGCGAAATAAAGAGGGTAACTGGACAGCATTGCATCATCCGTTTACTGCGCCATCCACAGCTTCCGTCGAAGAATTTAAAGCCGATCCGGGTGCTGTATTGTCACGTGCTTATGATATGGTGTTAAATGGCACTGAGTTAGGTGGCGGTTCAGAACGTATCCATAAGATGGATATGCAAAATGCAGTGTTCGATATTCTCGGTATTTCAGCACAGGAAGCCGAAGAAAAATTTGGCTTCCTGTTAACCGCATTAAAATATGGCTGTCCACCCCATGCCGGCATTGCTTTTGGTCTGGATCGACTGGTGATGCTGATGGCAGGAGCGCACAGTATTCGTGATGTTATGGCTTTTCCGAAAACCCAGTCAGCAGCCTGTCCATTAACTTCTGCGCCTACCACAGTTTCAAGTAAACAATTACGTGAATTGAACCTTAAATTGCGTAAAATAGAAAATAGTGAATAACTCGTAATTAAAAAAACATGAACGCAGCAATACAAGCCTATACGCTACTTGATGATGAAGACTGCGAATTACGCATTCTTGCCGCCCGTAAAACCCTGGGTGAACGCCTGGTCATATTGGGTCACCACTATCAGCGTGATGAGGTTTTCCGTCATGCAGATTTCACCGGTGATTCGCTAAAACTATCGCGCCAGGCGGCATCATCAAAAGCAGATTATATTGTTTTTTGTGGCGTGCATTTTATGGCGGAAGTGGCGGATATTCTGTCACGCCCCGATCAGGTTTCAATTTTGCCGGATATGTCGGCAGGTTGTTCCATGGCTGATATGGCCAACTTGCAAAATGTCGAACGTGCCTGGCAGCAACTGTCTGAGGTGCTCGATCCTGAACAAAGCATTACCCCGGTAACCTACATCAATTCAGCGGCAGATTTAAAAGGCTTTTGTGGCAGGCATGGTGGTATTGTCTGTACTTCAACCAATGCCAGACACGTGCTGGAGTGGAGTTTTAAACAACGCGAAAAAGTTTTGTTTTTCCCCGATCAGCATCTGGGTCGAAATACTGCTTATCCCATGGGAATTGCGTTGGATGAAATGGTGGTGTGGGATTATGATCAACCGATGGGTGGTTTATCCGAGACGCAAATTCAACAGGCAAAAATGATCTTGTGGAAGGGGTTTTGTTCGGTACATCAAATGTTTCAGCCGCAACAGATTGATAACTTTAAACAAAAATATCCGGAAACGAAAATAATATCTCACCCGGAAAGCTCATTTGAAGTTTGCCAGAAATCGGATTATATTGGCTCCACAGAGTATATAATTAACACCATTGCCAGCGCAGAAAAAAATACGCGCTGGCTGGTTGCTACCGAATTAAATCTGGTTAATCGACTGCATGAACAGTTTAAACATGAAGGCAAAAACGTCCATTTTATGTCGCCAAATGTGTGTATGTGTTCCACCATGTTTCGCATCGACCCGCAACATATGGCGTGGGTACTGGAAAACCTGGTTGATGGTCATGTGGTCAATCAAATTAGCGTGCCTGCCGATGTTGCGCAGCAAGCAAAGCTGGCACTTGACCGTATGCTGGCTGTTTCACCCTAAAACGTCGAGCTTTTTTTATCATGCGTGAAGCGGTCGTATTGATGCATGGTTTGTGGAGTGTCGCTGGTGTCGACCTGCTAGGGCTGCGCAATCGCTTAAACCGTGCTGGTTACGACTGTTCTATGTTTAATTATCATGTCTGGAGCAAACCGCCCGCCGACATCGCCGTTAAACTCAACCAGTTCATTGAAAAAATTGATGCCCCAATGGTGCACATTGTAGCGCATAGTTTTGGTGGTATTGTTACCCTGCATTTATTTGACCAGTTTCCCTTTACTATAAAAGGTCGCGTTGTATTGTTGGCATCACCGGTAAATGGCAGCGCAGTGGGTGAGCGCATTAATGCCAATCCCATGACACGATGGATGCTGGGTCAAAGCCATGTGAATGGTCTGTTGGGAGACTTACCAAAGTGGAAGGGCTGGCAGGATATTGGCATTATCGCAGGCAACGTTCCTATTGGCTTGGGGCTGGTGACGGGTGGGCTGGAAGCGCCGCACGATGGCACGGTTTCAGTTGAAGAAACCGAGCTTAAAGGCGCGACAGATGCCATAATTGTGCATGAGAACCACCTGAGTATTTTGATGTCAGCACACGTCGCATCACAGGTTGTTCTTTTTCTGCAGACCGGCAGGTTTGATCAGGAAACGACCACACCGTTGTTTGATGCAGAGCCGGCATAAACTGTTCTGGTCAACCTAAACTGGACACTTTAAATAGAGAACTTTCATAATTAATTTGCTTGACTGTTGACCTTCAATATTCTGCTTCCACTTGTAGAGCATACTGGTACTTATACCCAGTGATTTGGCGGCCTCTGCAACGTGATATCCCTAGGAGCTTGTCCGAGAATAGATAACCTACTGCAAATCCCATAGAAACCATAAGGTGAGCTTATCGAAATCGTTAAATATACCCAACTACGCCATATTTTAATAAACTCACCTTATGGCTTCTATGTAATTTTCGCTACGATTTCTATTCTCGGACAAGCTCCTAGTCATTAACCAAGGCAACTGATTCTTCTTTAAATTCTTTACTGTACGTTTTATAACTTCGGGTTTGAGCCATGATCCTAGAAAAATCAGTTGAATCGTAGCGAGGATGACTAAGGTGCTGAAGATTAACGACTTTACAGGTTATATTGGAGGAAAGCGTATCACCCATACGGTGAGTTCAATATGTTCTGGAAAGTCGTTAAGATTCAGTGCATTAGACATCCGCAGTAGGTTCAACTGATTTTTTTAGGATGATGAACACCTCAATGGTTGACGGTTATTGTCTCTCATTATAGGGCATCTCTATTAATTCCATCCTTAGGTGCGTAAACGACACATCCGTGTGTCACTTCTCATGAAGATGAATCTTGAGTCCAAAATATGCCACATTTTCGTTGTAAATCTTCGCAATAGCCCACTCACGTGCCCATGTTGATAATACCGGGCGCCTTAATCTAGCATATTTTGAATCTCAATCTTCATGCCCAGAATAAATAGAGATGCCCATTAATGTGTGCAGTTCTATTAGACCAGAACAGATTTGGAGGCTATTTTCTCATCACTCGCTTTCCACAACTGATACAAGCAGGCCAGGGCAATAACAAACCAGATAACCACCCAGAAAAATTCCGGTAGGAAGGTTTGTTCAGCGAGGCTTGCACCATCACCCAAATCACGCCCGTCCAGCAAATACAATGGGCTGCGAATGGCTTCTAACAAAACAAAAACACCCACCAGTTGAAGAAAATACTTTATGTTGAACCATAATGTTTTGCGTAATAGTGTGGCATACATCAGCAATAAAATAAGCAGGATAATGATCGTGGAGATGTCACGCGCCCATAATACCAGGGTAATGATAAGCATGGTGAGCATGAGCCATGTCATGATTTTGGCACTGTTGCTGGACAGCGTATCGGCAGCACGGTAGATAAGCATGCCCCATAAGGCACTACCGGCGTAACCGGTAAAGGTAATTAAAAAAAGCCAACCACCGCTGGTGGTGCAGGTGCCTGAGCCGTTGAAATTGAGGTGTATATTATGAACGCTACCACCAGTCAATAAGGCGGTTAGACCGTGGCTTATTTCATGAAAGAAAGTTTGGTTCCACAAAAAAGGCAAGTTGATGAGGGGGATATAATCAACGATAAAAGCCAGAACAATAAAAGCCAGCAGTCGTTGCCGCGCCGTCAATAGTCGTGCAGCATGCGTTCGTAGTAATTTTTTACCCTCAGGCACCAATCAAACCGACCAGCAATAAACCCACCACAATGTAGATGCTGCCTTCGATGACACCAATGGCAACATTGCCTTTATTGCCAACCTCATCGGCGACATTGATGCCGTATAATACGGCGTAGCGAATGATGGTTGCGACCAGTGTCAACAGCACAAAGAAAATCAGTGCCACCGCAAACCAGATTAAAAACACCGTAACAAAGTGTTCGGTATCATAGGTAACTACGGCAAAAGCTGCACTCACCGCAAGTGCGACACCAATACGATAAGCGCTAAAACGCAATGCCAGCGCCACATTGTTTTCTTCAATGGCGCTGTGCAACTGCCGATTTTTCGGGCTATTTGTATTTGCATGGCGTTTTTCAAACTTTTTAACCCGATACAATGTTGCCAGTGCCATGATCGCCTGTGACGCAACAAAGCTGACAAGAACCGCTATGATGGCAAACATCAGGCCTTCACCCACCCACACCCAGGTCATGGCGCCTTTAATAATGATGGCAGTAGCGATCATATTACAGGCATCAATAATACTGGCGGACATATTGCCTTTAATAATTTCATTGTGTAAGGATAAATGCGGGAACGAGATACGGTCGAAAGCAATGCGGGTCAGCCACATTAATACGATGCCAATGACGCCAAACAGGGTGACCAACATGGCTTCCTGAACCAAGCTGGCACTGGCTTCACCTGAAACCACGCCCATTAGCATGATACTCACTGCCACCATGGCACCCGCCAACGATATACCAGTGTTATGAGTAAGCTCATGGCTGGCAGAAACACTGGCAACCATACCGGCCAGTTGTCGCATGGCACTGAGTAAAATCAGGGCAATAATAAAACTGACCAGGTAATAAAGCCCTATGCCCATATAAATATTAATAAAATCTAGCATTTTGTATCCCCTTATTTACCGCGAAAGCCACCTGATCTGGCAAATGATGAACGACGACTACT
>CAZYCY010000098.1:0-7800 GCA_964646145.1 uncultured Thiotrichaceae bacterium | reverse complement strand
ACGAAAACTCATTCTAACCAATTGATTTTAAAAATATAAAACAACATAGCAATATTAATAAAAAATGCACAGGAAATAGAAAAAATGCGAGTTGCCGGGCGACTCGCTGACGAGATACTGCAAATGCTTCGTCCGCATGCAAAAGCTGGCATTGGCGAAAAGATGCGGACTATAAATGGGGCATTCTCAAGTGCGAAGAGTATGCAAGATGCTCTGCGTCACCAGAAGCACATGAAGATTTTATGCCTTCATGTGCTTCATGGTGAATTGAAAAGATATCAATGCCCACTAAAAAATGTGTAGCAGCTAAAGCCTTGCACTAAAGTGCATAGTTTTGACTAGCGGTCTGAGACCAATAAAAATTCGTTGATTGTTTCAATTTAATTATAAAAACAGATCAACGCAACCGGAGTCAGAAAGCGTTGATCTGTCGCGTTAAAACTTGACGGTCAAGTTTAACTGCAAACGGTTACGGTCTTTGTCATTTAGCAATGCGTCACTGGCAGTCGCTGGCAGAGTAGCTGTATCAACAATACGCTCACCATCGTAGTAACGCAAATCCATACTGGTATTTTTGGCTATTTTGAAATCTACCTGATAACGCATACCCTCGAAGTTGGAGACACCATTGTTACCCGGATTCGGCCAGTTATCCTGTGAATACATGCCATCACCCAGGGTAGAAAAAGCTTCTACACTGTAGTAATAAAGTCGCAACTGCACCTTATCAGTCACTTTGTATCGACCCTGAGCAACAATAGCCGTATCCTCAACATCGGCATTACCCTGAATCATGTCTGCACCCGCCAGCCACTTATCGCCTTTTGCCTGCAGGCTGACAATGGTATGGCTATCAGACTGGAGGCCAACAGCGCCACCGGCTTTATCAAGAAACAAATCAGCATTACTCAAACTGGCACCGCCGATGGCAGCGATGTATTTCAGACCCGCTACCTTGCCATTGAATACCAGCTGATAAAGAATAGCGGTAATATCTTTATTCCAGCTACCATCTACGCCATCATCAAGTACAATATAACTGCCGTTTAAGGTCAGTCCTCCCATGTTATAGACCACGGCGATACCATCGGGGCTGCGGTCGGTATCCCACCATTGTTCATTCTGTTGCCAGAATTTAAGCCCCATACGACCGCCTGTCAGGGTTAAACCTTTTACCGGTGCGTAGTCAATATGAGCACGGTTAAGAGAAAAATCCGCGTTACCTTCGCCTTCAGTACCGCTGTTAAAAGTCATGTACGGGGAATTACCATTGGTTCCAGTTGATAGACGAATTGCGCCTGACCATTGATCATTGGCTTTGTATTTAACACCCATGCGTGCGCGTAAGCGTAAACGCTCACGATCCTGGCTAGTATCGTTCGCTCTAACCCGATCATCATGTTCAGCACGAAAGCGCATATCACCATGCAAAGTGACTTTACCATCGTTCAGCTTTGTGCCTGCCGATGCCACTGTGGGTGC
This sequence comes from uncultured Thiotrichaceae bacterium, assembly GCA_964646145.1. Lineage (GTDB taxonomy): Bacteria > Pseudomonadota > Gammaproteobacteria > SZUA-229 > SZUA-229. The sequence goes on along the minus strand of CAZYCY010000098.1, from coordinate 6,318 downwards.
GACAGTAACGGAAGTTGCCGCTATTATCCCAACTACTAGCACTGGCAGCGCAAACTGTGTTTTTTTCTTCATTATTAAATCCTCATACTTTAAATAAGTAAATACATTCTCGGACAGGCTTCTAGTGTAGTGTTTTATGCTGGGCTTATGCCGGATGGAAACCACCCCATCCGACACAGGTGCTATCAGACAATATTTCTGGGTACAAAAGACATGCTACGGAACTCTGCCTTATATTTGCTTTCACCAATTTTTTTGATTTTGGCAACGCCCATTTTAAAGTTGTAGTTACCACTGATCTGATCGACCACACGAGCCTGTAGTGAATTGGAAGGCTGGCGCATATCAATCATATTGGCATACAACAGACCTTTTTTAACCACAGGCGTGACCATTGCAACGGCTGTCACCGCCGCTTTTGACAGTTCGATGTGACCGTTTTCCATCAAAGTAGTAAACTGGAACTCGTCACTATCAACACCGAGAATGGTGTCCTTGAAAGCGGCAACACGATTGGAGTACATCATCACCCGGTCGCCTGATTCAATACCACGCTTTTTGGCATCATCCGGGTGTATCTCTACCCAGTTTTCTGGCCAGCGCTGGGTAACGTAGGGACGACGCTCAACATCATCAAAACCCGACTGCCAGATTTCATTAATGCGACCACTGGTGAACCATAATTCTTCTTCCTTGGGGGACAGCCAGGTCCAGAAATTGGAAAACAAACCCCAGGGGTGTTTGCCTATATTGATCTTGCCGGTCTGGCTATTAAAATGCGTCATCAGCTTGCCCGCCATATTGTCACCCTGGGCACCATCAGCCAGTCCCATTTTAGCCATATCGGCCATACTCAAGGTGGTATCATGCAGACGTTTTGTGCCAAACAGTTCACCGGTATCATAATTGTAGACGGTCGGCCCCTGAATACCTTCTGTACCATACTCACGCAATTTTTCATGCAGGGTTTTACCTTCTCTATGCGCTGCCACTTTAATCATGTGAAAAGCTTTGCGCCCACCACGGCTGAAGCGGGAGGATTCCTCAGCAACATCGTTTGAGTTTTTCCAGTCAAAACCGTCAAAACCCATTTTTTTAGCCAGTTGCGCAATAATCCACCAGTCAGGTTTGGCATCGCCCGGCGCATCATAAAACTTCTGATACAGGCGCAGGCGTCGCTCGCCATTGGCTCGCATAAAGTCTTCTTCACCCCAGGTTGCCGCCGGAAATACAATGTCAGCAAACTTGGCACCGATAGGGTCACGCAAATAGATATCCTGATTAATCACCACCATACCGCCTGAGTCTGCGCGGGCTTTCAAGGTGTCGATGATGGCCTGCTTGTCGTAGGAGCGCACCTGATTCGGGTTTGTTGTTACCAGCTCAAAGAAGCGTTTTTGCAAGCCTTGTGAGCCGCTCATTGCCTGTATCCAGGTAGTACCAATCACATGGGCAAAACGGGTATGACCTGATACTAACCAACGGTCAGTATCCAGTGAACGGCGTCTGCGCCCCGGCACTTTCTCGGGTGAATTGTTACGCGGGAATCTGCCACCACTCTGACCACCGCGCTGGTGACCACCAAATCGACCGACAACCTGACCGGGGCGACCACCTGCACCGACTATGGTTGCCAGTGAAGAGATAGCCTGGGTATTGCCGGTATTATTAGACCAGTACAAGCCTTTCTCGATACCAATAGAAGTTTTAGGTCGTTTACCATCAACCGGTTTTGCCATCCACTCGGCAGCGGTGTAAATCTTGTCTACATCAATACCGGCCATTTTGGCAGCATTAGCCGGTTTGTATTCATCCTGTGATAACAACCATTTTTTATAGTCCTCATAACCATCAGTCTGAAATTGACCCCAGGTAGTGCGCCACTGCCAGGGGGTGTTACGGGTACCTTGACCAAAGCCGGAGCTTGATTCCCATTTATTATTAACCCATTTTTTGATCCAGTCTTTGTCCTCCCAGCCATTCTCTGCAATGACACGAGCGATGGCGCCTATCACCAGCATATCTGTGCCGATATTTACATCAAGGTGAAGACCACCCATTTTCTTGATATAAGCAGTGCCCGCTGTTTCACGCGGATTAAGCACGATGGCTTTCATACCACCTGCAATTGCCGGCATAATAAACTGGGTAAATATAATGGTTTTGGTCTCATAGGGGTCGGTGCCGCATATCATCAATACATCGGCATCCCCCCAATCATCATAACTGGGACCAAAGTTGTCATAACCTGCATCACGAAAACCTGGTGTTGAAGTTACATTGGCCGGTGCATCGTGGATGGTATAACTTGCGGTATTAATATGGCGGAAGGCATATTTAGTAATCGCATAGGTGTTTTCTATATACTGATAAGAATAGGTCTTCACCGAGTAGGCATTGGCACCATGTTCTTTAAGAACATGATTGCCGACGGCGGCTGCAATGTCCAGCGCGAAATCCCAGGATACCGGTTGCAACATGCCGTAAATACGCACCAACGGCATGGTCAGACGATCACCGGTCGGGGTTTTCGGGTTATAGCATTTCTGTGCGAGAAGACCGCCACGCATACTGGCATCACCGTTGGTATTAACCACCTTGCTATCCTTGTCTGGAACAATAACAACATTGTGCGGCATGCCTTTGTGCATAACGACATTATGCTGGGAAGGCGCTACCCAGGGCTGCAGGATGGTTGATGGAAAATCGATGCCAAAGGCATTGTCAGCGGCTTTGCTGCCACCATCACCCGAACCTGAGGGCCAGCGATACACCTTGTAGCCACAGGCCACAATGCAGTAGTCACAACATGTTGTCAGTACGTCTGCATCTTTAGGTGGAAGTGGAGATTTGTCTTCTGGTATATAATAACTCATTAGTTTGCCCCCTTATGAATCGATCAAGTTTGTATTACGACCAAAAATCAGCCCCAGCAAGCCGACTGCATATATCTCATCGCCATTTTGTTCCAGCAGAACCTGTGGCAAACTTTGATAAGCCTGACCAGAAACCAGAATGCCGTGACGACGCAAATCGAAAAGCGAAAGATGCAATGGGCAGGGACCCAATGTACGGTGTTCATCCGTCACTTTATAGCTGCCATGCAGAGGGCCGCCCTGGTGGGTACAAAGAAGATTAAAGGCAACAATATCCTCTTTTTTGCCGATGCCACCACCTGATCGGACACCCATTTTTACCAACATGCACTGGGCACTGGACTGGTCGTCTGGGTAATTAAAGTTCAGTGGCTGGTTATCTTCAAGCTCACTCATTTTTGCAACAAGTTTACGTGGATAACCGATAACACGTGCTTGCTGTGTTTTTGCATGGCTACTACCAGGCAGCAGTGAGAGTGATATAGTGCTGGCAGCAACCGCTGCTGAACTGCCATAAATCATAAACTGTCGGCGTGACATCATGCATCGTTTGTGTCCGGCATCTGTGCCATCACATTTTTTTTCCGATTTTATTTCTTTAGACTGTTTCATTTTTTCGCCTCCATTAACTCTGCTTTGGTAAACAGCGGTGCGTATTCAGGGAGTATGGGTCTATCCACTATAATTTCTTCACCAGAGAAGGCTTCAATAAAGCTGAGCAAATCCTCTTTTTCTACATCAGAAAGACCCAGTGGTTTAATTAATTTGCTTTTGGTTTCTGGAAAGTCGGTTGTACGCCCATCTTCAGCGAAACCACCTGCATTATAGAAATCAATGACTTCTTCCAGAGTTGAGAACACGCCATTGTGCATATAAGCCGCTGTAAATACGGTATAACGCAGGCTTGGAGTTCGGAATTTACCCTTGTCCCATTTATTCTTGGTATTAAAATAGAAACCCGGATCGGCCTTGGTAGTGCGGTACATCTCTTCATTTGAACCTTTGCTATACAGCTGGAAACGGAATGTTATCTGTGCCAGGCCGTCGTTTTCCCAACGTTTGTTAGGCGGCACACCAATATTGTAGTAGCGCTCATCACTAGCCAGATAACCATTGTGACAGGTGAGACAGTTGGCCTTGCCCTCAAACAATTCTTTGCCTCTGAGCTGCTGGGTAGTTAATGCTGATTTGTCACCTCGTAAATAATTGTCCAGCGGGGTATCAGTCTGTATCAAAGTGCGCTCATAAGCAGCAATGGCATTCCATACATTTTCAATTAACGGCCACTGGTCGCCAAATACATCAAGAAAACGTTCACGGTATTCGGGAATCAACGCCAGGCGGGCTTCCATTACATCATCTTCACCATTGCCCGCAATAACACCTTTGGCAGCGCTGCGCGCCTGATTTTCCAGCGATGATGACGAGCCATCCCAAAACAACTTTTTGTAATAGGCAGTATTTATTATCGTCTGACTATTACGCCAATGTACGCTGCCCGGATAACCGCGTGAGAAGTCTGTAGGAAACCCCCAGCCCAAAATCGGCTCATGACAACTGGCGCAGGAGACCGAGTTATTACCACCCATACGTGGATCAAAAAACAATAGCTTGCCTAACTCAATTTTCTCTGGCGTTTGTTTATTGTCCGAGGGAATCGGTGGCGGACCCAGTGCCGCCAATGGCGGTATGACTCTACCCTTTTTAACCGTATTTTGGGTTGCGGGTGCTTTTGTTGTCACAGCGATGGCGGCAGTAGCCAGCACATTGTCACTCACCTTGTCCTTCACAACATCTTTGGTGCTGTCATTCTGCGCATCAGGCGTGCCTGACATGGCCATACCAGTGCTCGCAGGCAGCGCAACGACCATGCCTGCGATGATGCCAGCAACTACGACCACACTCAAAAATCTCCCTTGTTTTTTGATAAACTTGTATTTTTTAAAAATGTTCATTATTCGCTCCTCTTAACCTCAATTGCGCACATTGCGCCAGTCGGCTATGGCTTCATATCCAACAGGGTACGGGGTAGTCCAGACATACTCAGAACCGGTCAATGGATCACCTGATAGTGCTTTCAGGAATTCAACCAGATCACTCTGTTCTTTCGCTGACAAGTTCAGCGGTTTCAGCTTAGAACTTTTGTTACTGTCTTCGCCGCCGCCCTGGTTATAAAAAGTGATGACTTCCTGCAGAGTACTTAACATACCGTTGTGCATATAAGGTGCGGTGTATGTCAACTCGCGCAAGCTCGGTGTCATGAATGTACCCATACGGGAATCATCTACTTTTTGATGTTGAACATTCGCTCCCGGATCACGTTTTAACTGCATATAATCATTAATGCCTGCGAATTTGGCATAAGCCAGAAAGGCTTGATGATTCATTGGGTCGAGGAAAATATCCCAATTTTCAGGTACACCGGTATTATGATATTTGCCGTCGGAAAGCAAGGCACCACTATGGCAGGCGACACAACTTGCCTTGCCTTTAAACAAGCTCTCACCGCGTTTCGCCGCAGTACTCATCTTGCCGGTGTCAAAAGGTGCATTTTTTGAAGTCAGGGTTTTCAGGAACTCAGGAATTGCTTTACGCACACCGCCATTCGAAGGCTCACCAAGACCGGCATCCTTGAACATCTGTACATAAATCGGATCCTGCTTGATACGTTCCTGCATCAGGCGCATATCCATGTTCATAATATAAGACTCGGTTAGCATTTCACGAGTAACATCATTAAGATTGGTGCCGATTCGACCATCGTGCATCCAGACACTTTTATGGGCAGTGTTAATCATGGTTGGTGAGTTACGAAAATTCCCGTTACCCGGATAACCCGGTGACAGTGCATCGGGGTGCGAAAACCCGTTTTCAGGGCGATGGCATGTGCCGCAGGAAATGGTCGCATCACCGGAGAGCCTTCTATCAAAAAACAAACGCTTGCCCAATTCTGCTTTTTTCTTGTCAATCTCTAATGTTGGCAGCTTTCCCAGTTCTGCAATGTTTTTATCTGCCGCAATGGAGCTGGACATAGGCAAAGCCAGCATGATCGCAGTAGCCGTTATGAGGGGAAACAGCATATGCCGTTTTCGTTTGGTTCGATGACCCATAGATAAGTCCTCCGTAGCAATAGTTCATGCAGCTTGAGACTGCCACTCCTCAATCTGCACACCTGTAAATGAATATCAAATTAGTCTTATGCATTATCCGCGCCAATTATAAAGTTTTACGAATATTTCTTTTACTTACAGATAGATACAGAAACTTTAGTTTTACGGAACAGCACCGCCTGACAAAGAAATTGAACGATCCGTTCTATTAAATGATCACTGTGTGCTATTTTTTTCAATTTAGGGCATCTCTAAAGATTAGGGTCTTCGTTTGAGCTCAAGGCGAATGCATGTTCCATCCTCAGGTTCGCCTGCCTGCTGCAGGCAGGTAA
>CAZYCY010000097.1:0-7833 GCA_964646145.1 uncultured Thiotrichaceae bacterium | reverse complement strand
TTCTCGCTATGATTCAACTGCTTTTTTAAGGTTGAAAGCAGCGGTAGTTGCATCGTAATGATTGTCCATTTTCCAGGTTGACTTTGCGCGCTAACATCACCTCCTAGTTGGCGAGCAAATTCTCTACTTTCATACATGCCTATACCCATGCCTGCATTGCCTTTTGTGGTATCAAAAGGTTTAAACAGGCGGTGCCGAATAAAGTTTTCATCCATGCCATGACCATTGTCCTTAATTTCAATGACATGTCTGCTATCTGTGGCAGACAGCGTTACCGTGATTTCACCATTTTTAGCTGTTGCCTGTTGCGCATTTTCGATCAAGTGTGCAAACACATTTGCAAAGCGTTTTTTTTCCAAAAAAACCAGGCCAGATTCACCAATCTGTGTAAACCGAGGAGCTGGCAGTAGGTGTTTTTTGCTCTCAATAACATCAACCACCAACTCAGACAGATCAATCTGAGCAGCCTTTTCACTTTCTACCCGCCTATTTTGTAACTGATCCAAGAGCCGCTTGATGCCCCCGGCAGCATTGTCTACTGTACCAAAAGCATCCTCGATAAACGCAGGATTTGAACCGTGTTTTTTTGCGTTAATGGCGACTAATTCCAGCTCAGCCGCTATATTTTTCAAATCATGCACCATGTACGCAGAAACACGGCTAAACACTTCAAACTGTTTGGCTTGAGCCAACTGCGCTGATGTTGTAAATATCACCAAATAACTGGTAATTTGTTTGGCTGCTGTTTTTAATAAATCACGGTCTTCCCAGTTAATTGAACGCGTGATAAGCGGGTTAGCCAATACCACAAAACCAGGTAATGAGCCAACGCCATATAATGGAACAATTAGCCACGTCTGATCACTTTGCTGCAAGCATTCAGGCAACAACAAATCTTTATACTCTTCTGTGTGTTTACGCAGATCTTTTACATTAACAACAAAACCATTTTGCTCCAGGAATCTAACCAGTGAGGAGTTTCCCGCGATCATATCTTCCTTCCACTCACACTGCCAAACCTCTATATTTTTATACTCGCCTGATTTTTCTCGCATCCACAATGAACCAGCACGAGCATCGACAATATTCGCCAGCGCCTTAATCGCTGTTTTATAATGATCTTTCCTATCTGCATTAGCATTTAAATCTTCGGTTAATCTTAGCCACTCAATACGGTAATCGTATTTGTTCTTATAAAAATGCTTGCCTAAAAAAACTTTAAGTTTTGCACGTATTTGCGAGGAGGTCAAAACAATATACAAGGACGCCACGGCCAATGTTAACAAAACGACTCGACCAATCTCACCCCAGTCGCCACCAAACTCTCTCAAATAATAACCGGCAGCAGCCATCGCCAGCAGATAAAAACCGCCGCTAACGATGACTGTGGTATTTAAAATTATTTCTCGAGAAACAAAAATATTAAGCGACCAGTTTTTATTTCGCGCCGCAGCTATCGCTAATAAAGGCACAGCGACTACATGCACCACACCTCGAGCACTCCATAACTCCTGATCAACACTTCTAAACAATAAAGTATCTACGTATAAATAAAAATCAAAAGCAAAAACCCCGCCCGCAGCAAAAAATAAATATCTGGAGGTCCAGCGATAGCGCGGAGAAGTATTACGATATAACTGTTCGATGATGGCGAGACCGATAAGCGCAAGAATAACGTTGCCGACAATGCCGAGGACAAATTGACCTGGCAAAGCATTAACAACAACGAGTACTTCGTTAATTAGCAATAAAAATGCAAATCCTGCGCTTAAAGGTAGCGCCCAGCGTACAAACTTTCGATAGCTGAGCTGCGGACTGTGATGGGGCAGTTCACTGTCGGACTGGATAACAGCAAACAATTTTAACAAAAAAACATACCAGGCAATATAACGGAGTATTTCAAATACCTGATAAGGAAAAAGGTAAGCTTCATTATTCAGTGCAATCTGTGCCGCAATCAATGCCCAGCACGCACTGACCAGCATAACAATAAAAATTAATTTTCCCTGTAAACTCTCACGCCAGCTAAACAGCAGCAATACAGCAAAAAAACTATACGCAAGTCCCGCTGCCAGATAACTGTACAAAGCCAAATTCATTTTCTAACATTGTCCGAACTTATAAAAAGATGTGCCATGAATACGATAAATACTACTGAATCAGATGAAAAGGATGAGGGTTATTATTAACCCGGCGACCAAATAGCTCCTGCATTTCCCGTACTTTCCTCTTCCATGTGGGGCGTATATATTAATCGTTGCATAAGCATTCGCAGTGTGTGCTTTTTAAACTGTCGGTAGCAGGGATGCTACCGACAAGCCCCGCTTTGGTAAACATGTGGATATATTTACGGCGTGTTTCAAAAGTACACACTGCGAATACTTGTGCAACGCTTTATAGCGTTGCCTTATTATCTCGTATATTTTTTATCCATTTTATTAATTGTACACCGTTGTTATTGCGCCCCCTTACTCAGCATCACAACTTCCGCAGTTTTTAATAAAATCAACAAGTCCAGCAAAGCACTGTAGTTTTTGACATAATACAAATCATATTGAAGCTTTTGCAGTGCATCTTCCTCAGTATCACCATAGGAATAACAGATTTGTGCCCAGCCTGTAAGCCCCGGCTTTACACGGTGGCGCTCTTCATAGTATGGGATGGTTTCTGCCAGTTTTTTTATAAACTCAGGGCGCTCAGGGCGCGGTCCAACAAAACTCATGTCACCTTTTAAGACATTAAATAACTGAGGCAACTCATCTAGACGACCTTTACGAATAAAAGCGCCCACTCTAGTGATACGCGAATCATTTTTTGATGCCCAGCGAGCAACACCATCTTTTTCAGCATCGCTCACCATGCTGCGAAATTTGTAAATTTTAAACGGCAGGTCGTTTTGCTTAACGCGGGTCTGGCTATATAAAACTGAACCTCTACCGCGGCTTTCTATCATTATCGCCAAGCTGACAAGCACAGCAAACGGCAATGCAATGGGCGACAACATCAACACAACCAGTATATCCAAAACCCGCTTTTCAATACGGCGAATGGTGCCAACCTGAAACCCTTCTGATAGATACAACCAGCTTGGGTTTAGCATGTCCAGTCGAATTTTACCTGCTCGTCGTTCAAAAAACGTCACCATATCCAGGATATTGATGCCGCTCATTTTACAATCGATAAGACCTTTCGTCGGGAAAGTTTTAGAGCGTCGATCGTCCACAGCGATCACGATTTCATCAATATCTCGATCTTCAACATATTGAATCAACGGCATATCTAATGTAATAATGTTACCGTTTGTTGAGGCTTTATCCCCCGGCATTGCAACATAGGCAATAATATTCATGCCTGCAAGCTCACCCGTGCCAATTGCCTGGCGAATTAAGTCCGCTTTTTTGCCAGCACCCAGCACCAATATGTGTGTCCACATGTTGTGCTCTTTAACTACTTTTCTAAAAAATAAACGAACAATTGAAATAAAAATAAAGCTAAAGACTACTGCCAGTAATAGTGCACCGCGACCAAGAAAAAACATTGGGAAAAAATAATAACTAACACCTAAAGGTATCAGCCCCAACAGTAAACCGCTGGCAATACGCAATACCAGCATGTTGATAAAACGACCTGCGTGCCGCTGATAAAGCCCAAATGCAAGCAAACAAAGCTGCATAACAAGGGCAAAAACCAGTGCTTTTGGCATAAAGTCATCGAAACCGTAATGCCACTCACCCCACCAGAAGCGAACAATAAACGCCAAATAAAGAGAAAATATTAATACCAGGAATTCAATTACTGCTAAAGCAACAAACTCCGTTGGTATGTAATACCTGGATAATTTTGTGGTATGACGAAAAAATTTTACTGTGCTCATGAACTGCCAGTCGCATCCCCCAAAAAATGGTCGAGACAATGATTTGTCTACCAGTAGAAACTAAACAGGAATTTTAGCACTTATCCATCAATTAACCAGCAAGTGATGCCGTTCTTCCTGTTATTTTATTAACACAATATCTGCCACGGCAATCTGCAGCGGCTCTTTTAGCTTGCTTGAAAACAAAATAAGTCCGGCAATATTTTTTAAATCAAGCTCTCTATCAACCGCACCATGGCGAATCTGATCAAGTGAAATACTGAATGCATTTAAACCTGGCTGTACAAGCAATCGTTTATTAAATCGATCTGAATACTCCTGGTTATGGCTTTCATCATGCACTCGCAACGTCATGTAATAACTTCCAGCATTCATTGAATGTATTACTAAATGCAAATGACCATAGCCTGACCAGTTTGGCTCAGGCTCTATGATTGAAACACCAGGATAATTACCAGGATAAAACTGTATTGGATGCAAATGACTATTCTGCTGATCAGATACCCGCACCTTTAGCATTCTAGCATTCTTATATCGAACAAAGCTTGATGACCAGTTTGCATCAAACTCAATTATCACAGGAAAGGCATTATGCCGTTGAAAATAATGCCAGCTCAAACGCAACAATGGATTTAAACCCGTCCACAAGAAGCCTGCAACCGCAATAACAAGCAAAAGACTGGTAAGTTTTTTTGATTTAAGCAATTCAATCAGGAAAATCCCTGCCATTAGCCCAAGAAGATTCCTATATATATCACTCAAACTGGCATCACGTTGACCACTAATTTGCAACGCTTCTATCACTACACCGAGCAGCATGCCTATCAACAAAACAAATATATAGATGACAAGTCGGTTTGACCAGCGCACTCGCGCGCTGACTTGATCGTGGATAACAAATGAAAGAAAAAAAAATAACAGGGTATGACCGCTATTTATAGCTTCACGCCACCATAAATTATTTGTAGGCAACGGAACAAACAGTAAAACAGCAATTACAATTAAACCGATCGCTTTAATAAAAACATTCTTAACAGGCATAAAAAGTCAGGCAAAAATGACCAGGAACGTCGCACAAATCACCGGTGGTTAAAAGTATTACGCATTTTTTGCACAACGATTTTAATCGCCCGCGTGCATTTTCCTTGTTATGTGCTTTTTATATAGTAAGCATCAATAATAACGGAAAACGCATTGGTCGCCGTAACTTATGACAATAAAAGATTTTTTCTGAGTAAAAATTTTAAAAGCTAAAAACAGCACCTAAACCCATTGCGCTAAAATCAAAATCAGATTTATTTAAATACTGTGTGTATTCAATATTTAAAGCTACATTATTGCCAATGCCTATATCTGCCCCGATACCAAATGAAAGTCCAGATTCATCCTCTGACTCTGAGATAAAACCTGGAATTGAAATAGTTGCCTCTGCTCGCGTGAAGCCTATCATACCGTAAACTGATGATGACTCATTTAAATTAATATGACCGACACCGTACACACCAAATAAAGTATCTAATTCAAGTGATACATTAGTGCCGAAAATATCAACGGTGTCATCTTGTAAACCAATACCAAACCTGCCTTCAAGGGAAAAATTATTATTAAAATACTTACCAAATCTACCAATTAGTGCTGTTGGATCTATTTCTACAAATTCATCTTCATATGTGGCGATTGAGTATTGCACACCAAAGTATGATTTTCCTGTATTGTCAGCTACAGTCACCATGCTGATCGCACTCAAAACTGTAAGCATAACCGCACTTAATATTAATTTTTTCAATTTCATACTCCTTAGTTTATTGTATTGAATATGATAATGACCCTCGCAAACACTTAGCTGGCGACCATATCCTGAATACCACCAACGTACTCACCCAAAGCACGTCTGGCAATAGGTGTTAGTAGTCCTTCCTTATGTAATTCAACAATGACTACCAATGCATCACTACCAACCAGCTCAGCTTTATTCGCTAACCCAGCATGTAAAAATAAACGATGACAGATAAGATTAATTCTTCTGGGCACGCCACTGCTAAATTTATGTATCATTCTATAGACTTCATCGCTGAAAGATGGATTGTTTTTCCATCCCACACAGTTCAATCGATGCACGATATATTCAGCCGTTTCATCAAGATCAAGAGGTTTTAATTGTGCCGTAGCAATTAACCTTTGATGCAGTTGCTCCATGCCTGGCGATTTTATGATGTCCATCAAAGAATCCTGGCCAACAAGAATAATCTGCATAAGCAACTTGGAGCCATGCTGGAAGTTTGAAAAAAGTCGTAACACTTCAAGTGACTCAGGCGCTAATCCCTGAGCTTCGTCAACAATCAAAATAACGCGTCGCCCCTTGGAGTGCTGATAGCGCAGATACAGCTCAAATCCCACCAGTGTGCTATCGTTATCTGTGCGATCCAGCGTCAATGACAGAGCATCAACCACCATATCTAACAGACTGTCTGCCTCGAGTTGCACATTTGAAACAAGGCCAACCTTAATCTGAGCCTGATCTAGTTCAGAAATTAATGACGCAATCAGCGTTGTTTTACCCGTACCAGGAGCACCGGTAATGGCAACAATACCTTCGCCTTCACTAATTGCGTATTTTAAATAGGATCTGGCATCAACATAAGTGCGATGCCCAAAAGAAAAATGGTGGTCAGGGGCTAAACGGAAAGGAGAGCCTTCAAGTTTATAAATTGATTTGTAAACGTCAAGCATCTTTTAGTACTCTCGGTTAGCATCCGAGACAGTACACTCCATTCTGGGGAGGGAGGGCAGTTTGACTCCCGTTTAAAATCATTCAATGTTCCAGCAAGTATAGGGCACCTCTATTAACTCCGTCCTTTGGTTCGTAACCAACACATCCATGTGTTACTTTACGTGAAGATGAATCTTGAGTCCAAAATATGCCATATTTTCGTTGCAAATCTTCGCAATAGCTCACTCACGCGCCCATGTTGATAATATCGGGCGCCTTAATCTGACCTATTTTGAATCTCAATCTTCACCTCCAGAATAAATAGAGATGCCCTATACACAAAAACATTGGGAAACCACCTCCCCATTGCTAGATGCAGTAAATTCTAGCACAAAAGTATTGCTCCATACTACAAATTCAGCTTTATTCCTTGATTTTATACAACAGGTGCTAAACCGAATAACGCTGCAACCAATACACCTAAACACAACACAACAACAGATAATTTTTTAGTGTCCTTATGATTTTTAACACTGCTAGTATTTTGTTCCACTTTAAAAGCTCCTTCAAAAATAAAAATTGTTGACTGACATGAAGCTGGCTACACGCTCATTATCGAAAATCAAGCCAACCATCAACTTAATGGCATAGCGATGAAAAACTTATCAACCTCTATAACATTGCATTAACTCTTGCAACGCCTGCCTGTATACAAGCACTATTCATGCCATGTAATGTAAGCGTATGTAAACAAATAAAAATAACGTAATTGCATATAAACCCGACAAAAATTTTGAGCAAAAGTGTAACAAAACCCGACAAATATCATCTATATTTTACACAATCGCATAAAATGCTCGACAATACCACCAAAAGACGCCAAATCTTAGCCATAATAAGAGAATTCTGATAAACATGTGTAAGAAATACCGACGAGGCATATTCCAAAAAATCAGCCGCGCTAGTTTTCAACTAAAAGCGTAACATCATACGGCGACAAGTCAATACCTAGCTCTATTAACTCACATGCCTCTGCGTTTGGCTCAAAATAATTTTATTGCAGCGCGCGATCTATCCTTTTGCCGAAAAGAGCACAAATTTAACCTCCTTAATCCCTACATAGAAAACAGTAAAAATTAAAAAGCCCTGGCTGTATAATGGTTTGCGACAAAACACACCATCACCCAATGGGTGCAATAACTCAAGGCTTATGCATATTATACCTTACAAACTCGATACAACCAACGAT
>CAZYCY010000096.1:3004-7910 GCA_964646145.1 uncultured Thiotrichaceae bacterium | reverse complement strand
TGCACTGAATCTTAGTCATCCTCGCTACGATTCAACTGCTTTTTTAAGGTTTAAGCATATTCTGATTTTGTAAATAATTCGGTTTTTCATCAGCATAAAAGAAACATGACAACTCTTATGCTATATAAAGTATCGTAATTATGACAATTTTGGGGAGAGGAATGCAAGAGAATGAACAACATGTCATGATAGATAATGCTGAAGCTTCAGCAAAGCCCCCCGCCCGTTTATTGCTGGTAGATGACGACCCTTTAATTATTGAAGGTCTGGGTTTTATGTTGCGCAAACAATATAGCCTTATTGCCGCAGAATCACGCCACCAGGCAATTCAAAAAATTCATCAGGCTGAGGAGCTGCCAGGCTTGGCTTTGATTGATCTTGGACTGCCCCCATACCCACATAAGCCGGATGAAGGTTTTGCTCTGATACGTGAGTTATTGTCGTTGCAACCGAACATGAAAATACTGGTCTTATCGGGTCAGGATAATGAAGTAAATATACAGCATGCACTGACTATCGGTGCGGTGGACTTTATTGCCAAACCTGCAGAACCCGAGCTGCTACTGGTGCGGCTGCAGCATCATCAACGTTTGCATGAAATTGACCAACAGCGAGATGCGCAAAAAACGGTTTCGATTATTGGCGATAGCGTCGCCATGCAAATGGTAAATAACCAGATTGCACAATTTGCCAACTCTCCTTTCCCGGTGTTGCTTGAAGGTGCATCTGGTACCGGTAAAGAACTGGTGGCACGCGCCTTGCACGACAACAGTAAGCGCAGTGGCGAGCCTTTCATGGCGATTAACTGTGCAGCGATTGCGCCGAATTTACTGGAAGCGCAATTATTCGGCCATGCCAAAGGCGCATTTACCGGCGCCACACAAGCGCATAAAGGATTTTTTATGGAGATTGGTAAAGGCACCTTGCTACTGGATGAGATTGCTGAGTTACCGTTAGCGTTACAGGGCAAGCTATTACGCGTTATAGAAAACGGTGAGTTTTATCGTGTAGGCGAAACCAGAGAACTGCGTTCGCAGGCAAGAATACTGGCAGCAACCAACAAAAACCTGTCTGAAGAAGTAAGAAACGGTAATTTCAGAAATGATTTATATCACCGACTAAGCATCCTGAATATTAAGCTGCCAGCACTAAGCTTAAGAGGCGATGATGTCTTTTTGTTGTTAAACACTTTTATAGAAGCGTATGCCGGCACAGTATCGCCTTTTGTACTGGATGAAAGTGCCAGAGAGCTTTGGCAACAATACGATTACCCTGGCAACGTGCGCGAGTTAAGAAATATTGTTATCCGCCTCGGTACAAAATACCCGGGTCAAAGTGTAAATAAAGCGCAGTTAATGGATGAGTTGGAAACGCAGTTATCCGCAACCAAACTGGCAGAAAGTGCAATGCCGGTGAGTGATGAAATGATTATGCAGAAAATCCTGGCAAATGAATTTGATCTGGATAAGCTAATAGATGAGATTGAAAGTCGCAGCATTCGCATTGCTCTTGAAATGCACGGAAACAATGTCAGTAAAGCAGCAAGTGCCTTAAAGATTAACCGTACAACACTATATAGCCGCGTGCAAAAACATGGATCATAGCAGGCTACCCGAGAACAGTACTGCCAAGACGTGGCGTTCACGCAGCAAAGGATGGAATAAAAAACTGCTACCGAAAAGTGGACTGGTGGCTAGTTAATGTACCAGGATCATTTTGGTCTCAATCGTCCGCCTTATAAAATCACGCCGGATACCAGCCTGTTTTTTGAAGGCAGTCAACGTGGCGCTGCTTTAGAGGCATTGATGTATGCCATTAACAGTGGTGAAGGCATTATCAAAGTTGTGGGTGAAGTTGGTAGCGGTAAAACCATGTTGTGCCGCATGTTAGAAGTCAGATTACGCAACAATATAGATGTCATTTATATTGCCAATCCAAGTCTGTCGCCCGACAATATTTTGCATGTTATTGCGCATGAATTGCATCTCGATGTAAACAGTGAGATGAGTAAAGTGGCTGTCATGCAGCTGATACAGGCACATTTATTAAAAAAACATGCTGACAATCAACAGGTAGTATTGTTTGTTGAAGAAGCGCAGAGCATGCCAATCGAAACCCTGGAAGAGATTCGGCTGCTCAGTAATCTGGAAACAGATGAAAACAAATTATTACAGATGGTATTGTTCGGACAGCCGGAACTGGACGAAAAACTTTCGCAACCAGCTATTCGCCAGTTAAAAGAACGCATTACCCATAGCTTTAATTTAATGCCGTTTCCTCCTGAAGATACCTTGCAGTACTTGAACTTCCGTTTGCGTGCAGTCGGTTATAAAGGACCGGATGTGTTTAATAAAAAAACCGCTGCTGTGGTAAAAAAATATTCTGCTGGTTTAACCAGACGCATTAATATTATTGCCGACAAATCATTAATGGCAGCATTTTCAGAAGGCAGCCATACCGTCACTTCGTCGCATATAAAATCAGCAGCGCTGGATAGCGAATTTAAAAAAGTTACCCTTAATAAAAAAAGTTTATATCTTGTTGGTGGATTTGTTTTGCTCATAATGGGATTAACCACCGGATACTATATGGGAAGCCAGCACCTGGCTTTACTCAATCAAGAAAGCCCAGCTTTAGCAAAGCCAGATCAAATAAACAATAAATGGTTAAACTCAAAAACTGTAGCGCTGACATCATTAAAGCAGATGCCAGCGGCTGGTACACCAGCAGCAACGGTTGCGCCGACAGTAAATTTTCAAACCGCAGCGGAAAAAAAAGATAATGAGCGGGGAAAAACCGAGGCTAGCGGTTTAACCGAGCGGCTAGAAGAAACAAAGCAATGGCTGGATGCAGCGATAGGCGACCACTATAGTATTCAACTATTTATGGCGCGAAGCAGTGACGCGGATAAAATCGAGGCGTTTTTACACGATACCTCTGTTACGCTTGATTTTGCTCGGGTTTACATCTATGAAACAGTAATAGACGGGCGCGCCTGGTACGGCGTACTGTACAACCATTTTGTGACCCGTGATAAAGCCACTGAAACGCTGAATACGCTTCCTTCTTCATTAAAAGCAAACCGGCCTTATTTACGCCGCATCAGTGCGATAAAAAAGAGCGCGCGAAAATGACAGTAGCAATACCGTAAAATTTTGACTTCAGAATGCCCTTCACTGGTTAAACCTGAGCTTAGCAAATCACAAAATGATAAAAATTAAAAAACAAATTTTACAATTTAGTTTCTTCATGGCGCTGGCTATTTTTGTTGTCGCCTGCGGTGTAACGAATCCACCGACTATTTCTGAAGGTCATATTAAATCAAAAACGAATGAGAGCGCCGAGACAAAAAGCAATATTCCGCAGCCAGTAATACAAGCACCGGCGTTACCACGCCCTGGTAAACGCGAAAAACTGGAAACTTATACTGTTGTCGTCAATCAGGTGCCAATACGTGAATTATTATTTTCCATGGCGAGAGATGCTGAACTGAATCTGGACATTGACAATGACATCACCGGCAAAATCACCATGAATGCAATTGATCAAACCTTGCCCAAGATTTTAGATCGAATTGCGTCACAGAGTGAGATTATCTATTTTCTTGAAGGCAATACCTTGAAGGTGATGGCAGATAAGCCATATCTTTACGTTTACAATATTAACTATTTAAATATAGATCGTTCCAGCAGTGGCAACGTAATCGTATCAACAGAGATACAGGCAACCAGTACAGGAATACAAATGACAGGCGGCGGCAGTGGTGATAATAAAGCCAGTTCAGAAATTAAAAATAGGAGCGTTAATGAATTCTGGACAACCATAACTCACAATATTGCAGGTATATTAGGCGAAGAGTTAAAAGCAGGTTCAGGTACTCGTATTGCAACCAGTAATAATATTATCGTCAACCGTGAAGCCGGAGTCATTGCCGTACGAGCCACTGCAAAGTTACATAAAACCATCAAAAACTTTATTGATCATGTTGTGGGTAATGTGCAACGCCAGGTATTAATAGAAGCCACCGTTGCCGAGGTACGTTTAAGCGATCATTACCAAGCTGGCATCGACTGGTCAGTTATTAGTGAAACAACGACGATCGACGATCAAACCATTCTAAGTAAGGGCGGCATACAGAATCTTATTGGCGGCAGTCTGGGCATTTCACCGTTTTTTCAACTGGCAACAACAGGCAGCATTAGCGGCAACCCGCTGAACATTAATTTAAAAGCATTAGAAACATTTGGTGATGTCAAAGTATTGTCCAGCCCTGTAGTCATGGCTCTAAATAACCAGACAGCGATACTAAAAGTGGTTGATAATGAAGTTTTTTTTACCACCAATGTTGAAGTTGAACCGGGCTCGATTAATCAAAACGCAATGGTAGTGATTGATACCGACATCAACACCGTTCCGATTGGCTTCGTAATGGCGGTCACTCCATTTATTGATGAAAATGATGTCATTACCTTAAATGTGCGACCCACTATTTCAAGAATTATACGATACGTAGATGACCCAAACCCACTATTGGCAGAACAGGGCGTGGTTAGCCGGATACCTGTTATCCAGGTTCGTGAAATTGAAACCATGTTAAAAATTAATAGTGGTGAAACAGCGGTTATTGGTGGCTTAATGCAGGATCAAATTAATAAAGAAGTTCGAGGTATACCCCTTTTATCCAGCATTCCATTATTAGGCGCCCTGTTTTCCTTTACCGATGAAGAATATGTTAAATCAGAACTGGTTATTTTCATTCGCCCGGTGGTTATGCACAATGCCAGTCTTGATGGCGATTTAGCGTCTTATAGAAAATACTTGTTAGAAGACCTGCAGCAGGAAAGCGAAAAAAAACTTTCTGAGAAATAGCGTTAACAACCATGAGTTTATTATTAGATGCCCTGAA
>CAZYCY010000096.1:0-2904 GCA_964646145.1 uncultured Thiotrichaceae bacterium | reverse complement strand
ATGAGTCGACTTATGAAATGACTCATGAAGTGGATCTGGCTACTGAAGAGTTAAGTCTGCATAGTATGGACGTTACAAAGAATACGGATGAAGCGTTAACACTTGATGAGGAAGACCGTGATGATTATTTAGCAGCAGGAAATATAAAGCGCGGCAAAACAGCTTCAGACTCGGCTACATTAGCATTGTCAGATGAAGCCTTGTCGATGTTGATAGATAACACCAACCATGAGTTAATAAAACGTAGAAAACTTTTAGTTTTTAGTATTTTAACGGTTAGCATCGGAATATTGCTTGCCGCTGGCATATTTTATTATCAGGACATGCAGGAAAAGATTCACATCCTGGAAGGTAAACACCAGATTGCAATGCAAGCTATAGCCGCAAAAACAGACAATGAAAATACACCTCAAAAATCTGAGATTATTCACAATTTAGTGACTGATACGGACGTTGAAGAAAAAGCCTCGTTTGCAAAGCAGCAACTTACTGCAGATAAAGCGACGAGTCAGGCTGAGATAAAAGCTAATAATAGATTGCGGGCTAATAAAACCCAAAATATCAAAGCCACAGCAGCAGCTCTATCAATACAAAAAACACAAAAAACTGATCCTGTTGGAGAAAAACTTGAAACGGCCTGGCTGGCTTATAAAAATACCCGCTATGGTGAAGCCGCAATATTATACAAGTCTGTTTTACTTCTTGAAGAAAACAACCGGGACGCATTGTTAGGTTTAGCTGCGATAGCGGTTATCGACAAAAATTATCAGGCAGCAAAAAATATTTATCTGGCACTATTAGAACAGGACCCTCGTGACCCCTTTGCCATAGCAGCACTGGCTAGTTTGTCTGATAAAGAGTTCTCGCTTGCTGATAAAGAATTTTTATTATCAGCGCTACAGAAAAATCCGAATGCGCATCAACTGAATTTTGCACTGGGTAATATTTATGCGCAACAGAATAACTGGAAGTCTGCACAACAATATTATTTTAATGCCTGGCAACATAATAATGAAAATGCAGATTATATTTTTAATCTTGCGGTGAGCATGGATCAGTTAGGCAAGCAGAAACAAGCACTGCGATTTTATGAGGACAGTTTGCTCATGTCTAAAAATAAACAGGTAGGTTTTTCACGTACAGCAGTGAAAAAACGCATTAGCGAATTGTCCGATTTACAAAGCGATGAAAGCAGCTGATGAAAACGCCTTCTGTCATTAATGTGAAACAAAAGTTAGGTCAGCAGTTGCTGGGCAAGGGCTTAATATCAATAGACCAGCTTGATATTGCCTTAACCGAGCAGAAAAAAAAACACCGCCAACTAGGTGAGGTACTGGTTTCTTTGGGGTTCATTTCTGAATCCGTTATGCGTGATGCGCTCAGCCAGGTGCTTGGCATAGCCAGTGTTGATCTGTCCAGTGTGGTTCCCGATAAAAGCGCACTGGATCTGATTAAAAAAGAAATAGCAATACGCTATACCATCGTGCCGGTGAGTTTCGATGCAAATCATCAGCAATTAAGTATAGCAATGAAAAATGCGTCTGACCTAATGATACTCGATAGAGTGCATGCACTGGTCGGGCGAAGAATTGAACTTGTCCCCATGGTGGCAGGTGAAAGTGAAATTAAAAAAGCAGTTGACCAGTTTTATGGATATGAACTATCGGTTGATGGCATATTACACGAAATCGAAACAGGAGAAATTGATTACCATAGCCTGGATGCAACGGAATCGGAGTATAGCCAGCCGCTGGTACGCCTGGTGGATGCGATTTTAGCCGATGCAGTAAAGCGCGAAGCATCAGATATTCACTTTGAGCCTGAGGAAGGTTTTTTACGTCTGCGTTATCGCATTGATGGCGTGCTAAGACAAATTCGCAGCTTGCATAAAGACTACTGGTCAGCCATTGTGGTGCGTCTAAAAGTCATGTGCAAGATGAATATTGCAGAAACACGCATACCGCAGGACGGGCGTTTAAGTTTGCAGGTTCAGGGGCATCGGGTAGATTTTCGTGTTTCAGCACAACCAACAACCCATGGTGAAAATATCGTTTTACGGGTGCTGGATCGTGCCAAAGGTATCGTACCAATGGATCAGTTGGGCATTCATGAAGACACCTTAAATGATTTAAAATTGATGATGGCAAGACCAGAGGGCATCATACTGGTTACCGGACCAACGGGAAGCGGTAAAACCACCACCCTTTACTCACTGTTAAATTATGTGAAGTCAGAGCAGGTGAACATCATGACGCTGGAAGATCCGGTTGAATACCCCATGGATATGATCCGGCAAACCTCTATTAATGAAGTAGCCCGTATGGATTTTGCCAACGGCATTCGTTCCATGATGCGCCAGGATCCGGATATTATTCTCATTGGTGAGATTCGAGATGAAGATACTGCTGACATGGCATTTCGTGCTGCCATGACCGGACATCAGGTGCTTTCGACACTGCATACAAATTCAGCGATTGGCGCATTTCCACGATTACTTGATATTGGTATTTTGCCTGACATTATGACGGGTAATATTATCGGCGTAATCAGTCAGCGTTTAATTCGATTGCTGTGTCCAAGCTGCAAAGTAAAATCGATACCAGATGAAGTGGAAAGTAAATTACTGGATATTGAAATGATCGCCACAAAACACTGTATATATGAAGCTGCAGGCTGTAAGCACTGCGACAATACCGGTTACAAGGGTCGAATCTCCATCATTGAAGCGCTAAGAATTAATGATGAACTGGATGAACAAATTGCAAAACGAGCCACTCTGGGTGAGTTAAAAGCAACAGCAAAAAAAACCGGCTATAAAACACTGGCGGATGATGCCATCCGTTGTGTGCTTGAAGGCAGGACATCATTAACAGAGGTGTCGCGCGTTATTGATTTAACACAGCG
>CAZYCY010000095.1:5675-7920 GCA_964646145.1 uncultured Thiotrichaceae bacterium | reverse complement strand
ACCCGGACATTTCAGTAAAATCATAATCCATTGTCGGCAGGGGTTCCTGCAGAAAATAGCCCTGGATAAAATTAACTCCCATACCCCAGAGTATGGATAAGCTGGTTGCATCTGGCACTTGTTGTGCGATGGTTAGCTTGTCTAATTTTGCTGCCTCTTCTGCAAGTGCCCTGATGGACTCCTGATTCTTAGGGTTATTTGCCAGGTTTTCCATAAAACTGTATTCCACTCGTATATAATCGGCATGAATATGATCAAGCAACTGAAAAGGGTTTGCACCAGCGCCGAAGTCATCCAGCATGAAACCACAGTTAAGCTCTTTCAGCTTGTATGACAGATTTTTTGCGTTTTTTAAATGGGTGGCTGCAACAGTTGCTTTTACTGAAAAGTTTAATGTGTTGGCAGGGATTTGTTTGTCTTTAATTTGATAGCTGAGCCAGTCGATTAAAGTTTTATCCTGGATTGAAGCTGCAGATAATTTAATAAAGAAACGAGTTTGTTTGCCAATTTTTTTTCTGAGTTCATGTTCTTGAATGGTTTTATATAATACCCAGCGATCAATGGCAATAGCCATGCCAACACGTTCTGCGGCAGGCAGAAAATCCTGTGGCATAAAGAGTGGTTCGCTGTCATCAGTTTTCATTCTGACGAATACTTCATAGCGCTCATCTGTATCACCGTGCAGGCTGACAATGGGCTGGAAATGCAGCAGGAATTTGTCATATTTTAAGGCGTCAGTGAGTTGTACTTTACATCTTGCATCAACCTCGTGTCGTGTTAATTCACCTTTTTGAGGCGTATAGATGATGATCTGGTTTGTGCCTTTTTTAGTAGCAAGGGTGACGGCCTTTTCAGAGCGAGCTAAAATATCATCGTACTCTGGTGAGTCACTAGTAATAAGTGTAATGCCAATGCAGCATGTGGTGTTGATTAGTGTGCCATGGATTCTGGTTTCATATTGTGATACTGCTTTTTGAAGTCGAACAGCATAATTTTTAATGTTATCGACTGTATAGTTGATGGCTATGAGAGCAAAACAGTCATAGGTGTATCGTGAAAGAGTGTCATCATCATCAATTACTTCGCTTAGTGCTTTTGCGGCATCAATAATATATTGATCTGCATCAATAACACCAACGGTGTTTTTTATATCATGAAAGTTATCAATTTTTATTTCCAGCAAGGCAGCCGTGTATTCCTCCTGCTGACAGTTTGAGATAACCGTTTCGAGTTTTTCAATGCAGTACTGGCGATTGAATAAGCCGGTTAATGGGTCTTTTTGACTAAGCAATTTAAGTTGAAACTCCAGCTCTCTGGATGTTTCATCTTCTTTACGAATGATTATCTGTATGCAGAGTTCACCATCAATGTGTGCAGATGAAAATTCCATTTTACCGTTAAATTCTGTGCCATCAGATTTGAGAAATTGAGTGTCAATTTTTTTGATGCCACCGTCAGTTTGCAGGTAAGTGCGTAAAAATGATTTGAGTTTATCGCGACCAACATTGGTTACCATGTCGAGCACAGGCATGCCCTCCAGATCATCAGATTCAGCAATGCCAAACATGCTTAAATAGGATTGGTTGGAATAAACGTGCATACCTTCGTGGATATAGGCAATAGCATCGCGTGAGCTATCAAGTAATAAAGCACAGCGTTTTTCAGATTCGTTAAAGGCTTTTTTGTAGCGGCTAACCTGTTTACAATTGGCTAAAAATTGATGTTCGCGTGTAATAATTAATAACAGGTGGTCGATGTTGTTAAAACAGCAGGCATCATTAGCACCAGTATGCATTGCGCTTACCACGTTGTATTGCTCTTCTCTGCTAACTGCGATGACGCGACAGTTTGCTGTCTTTTTATCTTTGTTAAGGCGGGTTATGGTTTGTTTTAGAGAAATCAGCTCCATGCCCTCGAAATAGATGATGATGTCCGGAGTATGTTTTTCTATGGCATCAGCCAAATCTTCGTCATCTTCAACGCGTGTTGATCTTGCCGTGTAACCTGCGGCTCTTAATTTGCTGACTATTATTTCTTCGCTATCGAAGGAGTCATCAATGATGATTAAGTTAATTATTTTTTCTTCCACTTATTGGTATCTCAAAATCTGACAGTTAATCAGAGCAATTAAGTGACAGGTGTGCATCAGAAAGGTTCCTTAGAGTGATGACCAGAGTTCATCAAAGTCATCTTTATTTTTTATTGCTTTTTCTTTTATTGCTTTTTTTCTTAGCCGTTGCTCTTC
>CAZYCY010000095.1:0-5575 GCA_964646145.1 uncultured Thiotrichaceae bacterium | reverse complement strand
ATTTCAGACCAATAGCAACATTAATGTGACCATGGTGATCTGCGCGCACGAATCGGCGTCTGGTGTTTTTTGTCCAGGTGCTGACCAGTGTTTCAAGCGTTTCCACTGGAATGATGTCGCCGATGATGACTTCTTGTTTCTGCTTGTTTTGCTGGCTAATGATGTCTTCCACATAACTGATTAATTTGTCTGCATTTAATATGAGGATCTTGCTATCATCAGAGAAATCGTTTTTGTCCGGATGCCCGGGTGCGCTGTCTTTAGAGGTTTTTATATGAAAAGCATGGTCAATTAAATTTTCAGAAACATCATGGTGAATGCTGGTGTATTGTGACCATTGGTAAAGTTTTTTAAAGACCCGCTCAATATCACTTTGTCCTAAGCTGGCAGGACGTGCTAGTGAAAACAGTAGCAGTTGTTTATAACTGTTTTCAATGGTGATTTTTTTCTGCTCGTGTTCCTGGTCGATGATGATGTCATTTGTTAGGTTTTTGCTTCTGGCGAAAGAATAGAGTTGGTGTGCTTCAAGCCACAGATCTTTAGGGCATGATGCATAAATATCTGATGAGCGAAGAAATGTTTCTGACAGGTAATTGATGGCTCGGCAAATAGCGATGCCGAGCGTATTGTCATTAACGTTAGTATCAGCTTTCGTTGCTGCGTTATAAACGATGATCTCGTAGCCATAAATCAATTCACGTAGTATTGACTGGTTTAAATTGACGATTTTCTGGCTTTTAACGGGTAGCGGAAAGGTGCGATTAATGAAATATTTTTCAAGATTGTTGAATATTTTACGTGCAGGCTCACGTAACATTTCCATATTTTCCAGTCGATCTTCGTTGACCATCAATTGGCGGTTCTGGTCGCGTAATATCTGGAATGTTTGCCTGGTTAATTCGCCCATGTTAGCAAAGGGCAGTGCCGATAAGACCTTTTTTAATTGTCGAGGGTTGCTCGGACTTGAGTCCGCAGTTGGTGCATTTTGTTCCGGTAGGTGTAATCTCATTATGATGTGATGCTGTTTTTCTTTTTTTAGTTATTATTGTGTCTGAAAAAATTCATAACCTGATATTTTGTTGTCATTATTTCATAGTTAGCATACCGTTAACACGACCTTGGCGGCGCACTATCCATGATTGTAGCTTAGATACGAAAAATTGCAGTTTTTGACTTGCTTCCTGCGATTTCCTTTACCAATCGTGGAACCAGATAACCCGGCAATTGTTCTTCCATGCCTTTTTTAAGGAGAAGTGCGGTGTCTGTACTTACTTTAAAATGCATGGCACCCTTAACCGGGTCGAGTAAATGCAGGTAGTAAGGCAGGGTTTTACATTGAAATAATCGTTTGCTCAAGGAGATTAGAGTACCGGCATTATCATTAATTCCTTTAAGCAGAACGCTTTGGTTTAGCAGAGTAATGCCTGCCCGTTGTAGCATGTGTAATTTAGAGTATTCAGCCTGCTGTAGCTCATTGGCGTGGTTTGCGTGTATAACCATGACAATTTGAAACCTGGATGATTGTAGTAGCTTTAGCAAGCCGGTATTAATGCGTTCAGGTAAAACCACTGGCAATCGTGTGTGAATTCGCAGTGTGTGAATGTGTTTGATTGTTTCCAGTTTGCCGATAAGTTTGGCTAGTTTTTCATTATCAAGCATTAATGGATCGCCGCCACTTAAAATGACTTCCTCAACTTCTGTATGCCTGGTTAAATAATCCAGTACAGAATTTAGTGCTTTACCGGAGCATGACGCTTGCGGATAGGGGTAATGGCGACGGAAACAATAACGGCAGTGGATGGCGCAGGCAGCTGTAGCGATAAGTAAAACACGACCATGATATTTATGTATCAGTCCTCTGGACATTTGTGCGTCAATGTCGCCGACAGGGTCGTTAAGACCGTTTTCCTGTATTGCTGAGAGTGTTTCCTGGTTTAAGGGTAAAACCTGTTTTAGTAATGGATCGTTGATGTTGCCTTTTTGTATTTTGTCTATGTAGCTTTTCGTTGCCAGGCATGTGAAGTCGGGCTGAATGTTGACGGCATTAATTTGATGTTCAAGATTTAATTGTTCAAGCAAACTGGCGACAGATATTGTTGCATTTGCCAGCTCTTTTTTCCAGAAAGACTCGGCAACGTCGAACAACATTGGGTCATCAATTTGTGTTGATGCTTTGTTTGGTTTTGCAAATAATTTAACGGAGTGTGACATTTAATTTTTGGACGATTCAGAGTAATATAGTGACAATTTCATTTAAGGTTGCTTTATTTGGGTTTGAATATAAGCTAAATCCTGCAAGTGTTCGCACACATATAGCGCAAGCCCTTGCAGGATTTAGGTATAAATAACGGCAGCGAAGTAAAGGCGAAAGTTTAACATGGCAACATATAGTACAAATCAATTTAAAAATGGCTTGAAAATTATTATGGATAATGATCCCTGCTCCATAATAGAGAACATTATGGTGAAACCGGGCAAAGGTCAGGCGTTTAATCGGGTTAAGATGAAAAACTTGAAAACAGGGAGAGTTTTGGAACGCACCTTTAAGTCGACAGAAACCGTTGAAGCCGCTGATGTGGATGAAATGAATGTTGAATATTTATATAGTGATGGTGAATACTGGCATTTCATGGATGCCACCAGCTTTGAACAGTACGCCGCTGATATGGTTGCGGTGGGTGATACTGCAAAATGGATAAAAGGACAGGAAGTTTGTGTGATGACATTATGGAATGGCTCACCGATCTCGATTGCTGCGCCAAATTTTGTTGAATTGGTCGTGGCACAAACCGATCCTGGCTTGAAAGGCGATACTGCTCAGGGCGCGACCAAGCCCGCCACGCTGGAGACCGGTAGCGAAGTTAAAGTACCGCTGTTTATCAATGAAGGTGATATTTTAAAAATTGATACACGTACTGGCGAGTATGTTTCACGCGCTTGAGCCATAAAACTGGAATACAGGTACAATGGTTAAGAATTGCTGGCAATCATCGGCAAGCAACGAAATCCTATTAGAAAGAGCGCTGATGCTGAAAAATATCAGGGCTTTTTTTTATGAGCGAGGTATTCTTGAAGTTGAAACGCCGTTGTTATCACGCTATTCCACAACTGATCCTCACCTGAACAGTTTACCGTCACGTTTTCGTGATCAGTCTTGTTACTTAAATACATCCCCTGAATATGCCATGAAGCGCTTGCTGGCAGGCTGGAAAAAACCGATTTATCAAATTTGTAAAGCTTTTCGTGATGATGAGCTGGGGGTGAATCACAACCCGGAATTTACTATGCTGGAATGGTACCGGCCGGGTTATGATACTGAAAAGTTGATGGCTGAATTAGCTGAACTGGTCACCAATGTGTGCCAGTCATCAAAAAAATTAGCCATGCGTACGGTGCCGTTTGAGTCTTTAAGCTATCAGCAGGCGTTTACTGACTTTGTTGGTATAAACCCGCACCAAGCCACGACTGCTGAATGTTATCAGGCTGCCAAATCACATAATGTTGAAATACCACAGGGGTTGGGGCTGACTGATGATGTAAATGATTGGTTGGACTGGTTACTCACGCAACAGGTATTGCCATCTTTTAATAAAAATGGCTTAACGTTTTTGTATGATTACCCGGCTTCACAGTGTGCGTTGGCAAAAATTGTAAAAAATGCGCAACAGGTTTCAGTCGCCAAGCGATTCGAGCTGTTTTTTGGAGAGCTAGAATTAGCCAATGGTTTTCATGAATTAACCGATGCTGAAGAGCAATTACAGCGTTTTGAGCTGGAAAATAAAGCGAGAAAAAAAAACGGACTGAACTGCGGGCAGATTGATGAAAATTTTATAGCGGCATTACATTCAGGCTTGCCTGAATGTTCCGGCGTTGCAGTTGGGCTGGATCGGCTCTTAATGGTGCTTATAAAGGTGGTGCATATTGAGCAGGTAATATCTTTTCCATGGGGGAAGGCCTGAGTAGTTACGAGTTTTTTGGGTTTGTCTGTTGCTCAAGTTGTCATTGTTAAGTTATTTGATCCTGAGTCCTAAGTTATGGCTGAACTATGTTTATTTAACAATGCCTTATTCTCTGTGAGGCAGGAGATTTCTGTGCCACAAAAGCCAGGTGCTACTTGCCGTTTTATTCTGGTTTTATTTTAATTCGACTGCTTATGTGGCAGAAGTTTTTTTTGCATCTCAAAGCAGAAAATTCTTGCTTTTTTAGTCGCCACAAGGCAGTCTCATCTATTTGAGTAATCCATGGGGCACCAATGAATACGTTTAATATTATTAGTTTGTGTAAATGAACAATAAGGTAGCTTTTTGTATGTCAAGAATCAGTCGAATAAAACTCCTGGGAAGATTTTCATCGTATTTCTTTTTAACACTTCTCGCAGGATGGTCAGCACAGGTGCAGGCCGATAGAATAATTACGGTTGGTATGGCTGCACATGGTGGCGCAGTTATTTTAGGCAGCAGAGTTATTCCACTTAAAGAAGTGACATTTTCTGCGCAGATGCCAGGGCGTGTGGTAAATATCGCGGGTGAAGAAGGGGGTGAGTTTAGCACCGGTACTGAGCTTGTACGCATCAATGATGATAAGTTGCAGGCGCAAAAATCGGCAGCTGAGGCACAATTAATCGCTGCTAAGAATGCACTGCAAGATGCGCAGGTTCAATATAACAGGGAGTTATGGAATCCACGTATTCACAACCCGCGTCCCATGGCGGGTCTGGGTATGCCTGCTATGTTTGATGACTTTTTTCAGGGTGATGAGGGCGGTGGTGGCTTTATGCCCGGTAGTGGCGGCGATGACCGTATTGAGCGGCATGCCGATTTGGTTGCTATGGGTAGTCGGGTCGCGTCGGCTCGTTTTCGTGTAACCGAGGCTGAAGCAGGGTTACGCGGAATTAATGCTAAATTACGTGATACCAAGGCCATTGCACCGTTTGAAGGTGTGATTATGCAAAAAATGGTTGAGATTGGAGATACCGTGCAACCGGGGCAGCCACTTATTGTGTTTTCTTATACCAATTTTTTGCGTATACAGGCAGATGTTCCCGCACGTTTAATGCCGGGTTTAAAAATGGGTATGGTTGTTCCAGCACGACTGGATGTAGGTAATATGATGGTTAATGCACGTGTTGCTCAAATTTCTCCGGTAGCTGATAAGAAACACCATACAGTTAGCGTTGAATTTGATTTGCCGCAGGGTGTTCCTGGTGGGCCTGGAATGTACGCAGAAATCATGATTCCTGACGTAGCCTCACCAAGGCACGCGCTGCCGGTAGTGCCTGTGGCTGCAATTGATCAAAGAGGCAGTTTACCATCTGTGCAGATACTGGATGATGAAGATATACCTAGAATGCGCCTGGTTCGTATTGGTGCAGTGATTGATGAGCATTCTGTAACCATACTATCAGGTCTTGAGCCGGGTGATCGTATATTGGTGCGTGGGAGAAATTAAACTGTTCCCTGGGAGCCTGTAAACAAGCACAACCCTTGTTTAACTCTTTGGAGGATTTAGCATTTTAAAATATTTCGTAACTACTCAGCGTATTATTCAGGTAAGGGCGCAGGTTATTGATTTTTCA
>CAZYCY010000094.1:0-7943 GCA_964646145.1 uncultured Thiotrichaceae bacterium | reverse complement strand
TATAAGCTGTTCCAATAATAGAGGTATTCTTTCCTGATAACCTTTTAAGGTTGGGGCTCAGAACCCCATGTATACCTAGTTATGAAGTTCTGGATAAACCACACAGCCAAGTAATACTGATTCTTTCGTATCTTTTTACATTGAATCCATCCCATCTTCCAGTGTGTCATGAAGAATTATCCTTCCATTAATATTGTTGTCTAATAACCAATTCTCAGCCGCAGCCTCACAGTTTGTACCCTCTGGTCCAAGAGTATGTATATTAAAGACCGAATCATTTGCAACGGAATTTTTCATCGTGTTTACCTGTCCATTTGAAAAATAGATGAATACTCCACCGGCTCAAAGCCGGTGGTTTCAGGTTACGGCTAAAAGCCGGTCATTTCGCCTAAAGGCACTATAGCGCACTAGATTCATCATTACTCGTCACGTCATTCCTGCATGTTTCTAGCGGGAATCTAGCTACATGGTGGATTCCTGCTAGAAGCATGCAGGAATGACGGAGCATAACATGCAAGTTACGGGATTAATTATGCTTCCACTTAACCCTGGCCGCCTAAAGGCGTGGGATTTACGGATCCCCTATCGGGGACTTTAAAATAAATCAATTGCCTTACGCTCAATAACGCACAACACGTTCATGCATGTTATTAAGTATCTGATGTATTAAATATTTTAGCAATCCACCAATATATGATTGACCTATACGAGTTTGTATGGAACTATCGTTGTAAACTACTGAAACGGATACTAGTTATTAATGACCTGCCTACACAAGTGTATTTATGGCTAGTTTTGAGTAGCTAGTGTTCTTTTCATCCGTTTCGCTAATTAGGATGACTAAAGATGAACTGGGATGATATTCGTATTTTTGTTTCTGTCTCTAAAGAGAAAAGTTTTTCACTTACTGCTAAAAAAAACCAAACAACACAAGCAACAATCAGTAGACGGATTCAAAATTTTGAGATGAGAATTGGTCATAAATTGTTTGATCGTGGTCAGGAAGGTTGTGTTTTGACGCCGCAGGGAGAAAGTTTGTTGGTGTGTGCAAAAGAAATGCATTCGTGGGCTGATGCTTTTGAAACAAAGGTAAAAAGTATAAATAATAATGACAGGAATGTTGTTATCACGTGTGGACATATGATTGCACGATATTTATCTGAAAATCTGAGTCAGCTGTATGACGGCATAGATGATTCTAATATTGAAATAAGAGCAACACCTGAGCTGTTAAGTTTAGAAAAATGTGAGGCAGATATTGCACTACGCAATGTAAGACCAGAAAGTGGGCAATTAATTATCAGAAAAGTCAGTGTAAATAATTTTCTCGATGTTTATGTATACGGTAGCAAGAATTACTATTCGGATGCCGATATAAGAGATATTGGTCAATTAAATAAATTTAACTGGGCTAGTTATACGAGTATTCGGGGTATTTGTCTTCATCAAAATGGCTTAAAAGTAATGTCCATGATAAAAATATTAAATATAAGTTAAGTTGTTCATCATTATTAATTGAAACACTGCAAAATAGTGATGTACTTGCTGTGCTTCCACAGTTTGTTGGTAATTCATCTGATCAACTGGTTAAAGTATTCGGACCAATTACAGAACTTAAATCTGACTTATGGTTGATTCGACGAAATGAACAGTTTGATAAACTGGTACAGAACATTGCTAATAATATTGAAAATATTTTTAGAGCGTATTGATTTTTGAGAGGAGTTATAGTCAAATCTGGTGTTTAGACTATAACTCACGATAAAAAGAAGCAAAACATAAACAAGCTGAGAAAAAACAGACTAGGAAAAACCACGCAAATGACTTTCTCCCAGCAGATGGTGGCACTTAAAACCATCGTGGTAAAAGAGTACCTGCGCTTCATTCGCATCTGGATACAAACCATATTACCGCCAGTCATCTCTGTTAGTCTTTATTTTATTATTTTTGGGCAGCTTATTGGTTCACAAATTAATGACATTGATGGTTTCAAGTACATGGACTTTATTGTTCCCGGGCTAATTTTGATGACGGTCATCACCAATGCCTACTCCAATGTTGTGTCTTCTTTTTTCAGTGCCAAATTTCATCACAGTGTTGAAGAAATGCTGGTATCCCCACTGCCTAACAATATTATATTAATGGGCTTTGTTTCCGGTGGTCTGGCAAGGGGCATTATTGTTGGTATTACCGTTACTTTTGTCTCCACGTTTTTTTCTGACTTTCAGATACACAGCTACAGCGTAACCATAGCGGTTTTCGTGTTAACCTCCATATTATTTTCTCTGGCTGGTTTTATTAATGCTGTTTATGCCAGAAGCTTTGATGACATAACCATTATCCCCACCTTTGTACTAACCCCGCTTACCTATCTTGGTGGTATTTTTTATTCCATTAAAATGTTGCCTGAGTTCTGGCAAACCCTGTCGTTGTTAAACCCAATTTTATATATGATAAATGCGTTTCGTTATGGTTTACTGGGCGTGAGTGATATTGGTCTAGGCACCGCTTTTATTATTATCATCGGGTTTATTGTGGTGCTTTATTATTATTGTTTGCGCCTATTAAGACTTGGTGTTGGCTTAAAACCATAAACTTACTAAGGCGAAGCATTAGCCCGAACATCATCTCACGGACAGTCATCACGCAGGTGAGATAATTCACCAACTATTAGTGGTTTCAAGTTAAACCTGTGTTTTTAGAGCCGTAACATTCTTTTGTAACAAGTGATATCCGCCAAAAATCAAAGCAGCAAAACCTAAATTACCCAATAAAGAATTCTGAAAGAATGGTATACCTGCCACATACGCCTGCATCAAACCTTCTGCTGATTTGACATAAATACCCGACATCATCCAGGCACCAAAATTGGTCAGCAAAAAGAAGATTATAGATGCAGCAACCACAGCAAATGCGGTATTGGTCAATGTGACTCTGCTCTTTAACAAGAAGCCAATAGCGACGGTTAAGCCAAAACCGGCATAAACAAAAAGCATTGAATTATGCAGCCCAAGAATAAGATCACTCAAAAAAAGCGCAACAAACGGCACAATAAATGCCATGCGTTTATCCGCAAAGTACGCGCCACCAAATAAAGCCATTGCCGCTACTGGTGACACATTGGGCCAATGCGGTAATAAACGAAACAGTGCCAATGAAAAAATAATCGTTGAGATGACGATCAATGGTGTTTTTAAATTTTGTGTTTGCATACCAATAACCTCGCAGCGTGTTATGTGCTTTTTAAGTAACTTCTCAATAAGTCGGGGCAGTCCATCATTTTGAGAGTAGTGCCACATGGATGTGGCGATTACGGAGCAAAGGATGGACACGCCGTAAATACGTCCCCATGTTTACCAAAGCGGGGCTTGACGGTAGCATCCATGCTACCGACAGTCTCAAAATGATGGACTGCCCCGACTTATTGAGAAGTTACCTTTTTAATGGATACAAGCTTACCACAGAGCAGCCATAGCAAAAATCACTGAACACAAACATAAAGAGGTCTCGGCATAACTCAGGTAAAAAAAATGAGTTAATTTTTTACATGCCTCTGCATTTAAGTGTAATAGTAAGCCATTGTACGAAATTTTACGATAATATTGGAAATGCGAGCCATTTTAATTTGTGCTTGAGTTATGCTAAGACCTCGTTTGAAATACCAAAGATGGAAACAATAATGCAAGCATCCGATCTGTTCGTTAAATGTTTAGAAGAAGAAGGCATCAAATACATTTTTGGCGTACCTGGTGAAGAAAATGCAGATTTCATGATGTCACTGGAAAAATCAGACAAGATTACATTCATTCTCACCCGCCACGAACAAGGCGCGGCTTTTATGGCAGAAATTTATGGTCGTCTCACTGGCAATGTCGCCGGTTGCCTGGGTACTCTGGGTCCTGGCGCAACCAACCTCATCACCGGGGTGGCCGATTCCAACATGGATCACGCGCCCTTACTGGCACTAACCGGACAGGGCTCATCACAACGCCTGCATAAAGAATCCCACCAGATTATGGACGTGGTGAAAATGTTTGAACCTGTGACCAAATGGGCAACCACGGTTTTGCATCAGGACAATATCCCAGAAATCATTCGTAAGGCAATACGCATTGCCCGCAGCGAAAAACCCGGCGCAGTACATATCGAATTACCCGAAGATATTGCCAAACTGCCAACCACCACCCAACCACTAAAACCGCAGCGATTCAGGCGAGCAGTGAGTGATGACAAAATCGTCGATCAAGCCTTTGAAATACTGAAAACAGCCAAACAACCGATTATTCTTGCTGGCAACGGCTGCATTCGCCGCCGTGCCAGCAAGCAGTTGCGCCTATTCTGTGAAAAGACCGGTATTGGCGTCATCAATACCTTTATGGCTAAAGGCTGTGTCGATATGGATGCAGACTACTGCCTTTACACCATTGGTCTGCAATCACGCGACGTTATCACCAGCGCACTTGATGCTGCCGATGTGGTACTTACCTTAGGTTATGACATGGTCGAGTATCATCCAACTCTATGGAACACACAGGCAAAGCATCACATTATTCATGCCGATTTTCAACCTGCAGAAATTGATTCTGATTACCACCCAGAAACCGAACTGGTCGGTGACCTTGCACATACCCTGTGGATGTTAAATCAGCGAGTGGATGCCAATGGTGGTCTATGCTTTGATGTTTCTCAGCAACTAGCTACCCGGCGCAACATGCAAGATGAACTAGGCATACACAAGGATGACGATACCAGAGGGTCAATTCGACCTCAAAAAGTGCTATGGGACTGCCGACAGATAATGCAGCCGCAGGATATTTTGCTGTCTGATGTCGGCGCACATAAAATGTGGATAGCACGGCATTACCAATGTCACGAACCCAATACCTGCTTAATCCCCAATGGTTTTTGTTCCATGGGTTTTGCCCTGCCCGGTGCCATTGCAGCGTCCCTGGTGCACCCCAATAGACGCATCCTTTGCATTTCAGGGGATGCTGGCTATCTGATGAACGTACAGGAAATGGAAACCGCAAAACGATTAAAGGTAAACATCGTCTGCATGATCTGGGAAGATCATATGTATGGTTTAATCGCCTGGAAACAGCAAAATGAATTTGGCAAACACACCGATTTATCATTTGGCAACCCTGACTGGTTAAAACTTGCCGATTCTTTTGGCTGGTTTGGTCATAAGGTAGAAAACAGCATAGACCTGGTTGCTAGCTTAGAAAAAGCCTTTAACGAACAAGGACCCAGCTTGATTGTGATACCAATTGATTATCGTGAAAACCTGTTACTGACCGAGCGGCTGGGTAATATTGCCTGCCCGATTTAAAGAAAAGCAATTCACCACTGAGATGCAGAGAGTTATTTTTAACTACGCCTGCAGTGCAGCATTAAAACAGTTTTTTCTCTGCAACTCCGCATCCTTTACGGTTAACAAAAAATGAGAGTAAAACATGACAGATCACTTCAAACTTCTCGTCCCCGGTGCAACAGCAGCAGGCAACATCAATGTGACTGCATCTTATGATGGCACACATATTGCTACTATCGAAACCGGCGATGCTACGGCTGTCGAAATCGCATTAAACACCGCTGACAAATTATTTAGCAGCAAACAAAACTGGCTTAGTGCCGAAAGACGCATCAACATTCTGCAAACAGCGGTAAGCATCATGCAATCACGCTTTGATGAACTGGCTCTGGAAGCAGCACGTGAAGGCGGCAAACCACTAACAGACTCCAAAATTGAGGTAACACGAGCCATTGATGGTTTGAAAAACTGCGCCGAGATCATTCGTAATGAACACGGCAAAGAAGTCCCTATGTGCAAAAACGCCGCTTCAATGAACCGGCTGGCGTTTACCACTCATGAGCCAATAGGCGTGGTGGTTGCCGTCAGCGCCTTTAATCATCCGCTTAATCTTGCCGTGCATCAAATTGGCCCGGCTGTTGCCGCCGGTTGCCCGGTTATCATCAAACCCGCAGCCGATACCCCACTCTCATGTTTTCGCTTAATAAACATTTTGTACGAAGCAGGATTACCTGAGCAATGGTGCCAGGGCATTGTTACCACCGATAATGATGTCGCAACAAAACTGGTAACAGATAATCGTGTAGCCTTTTTCAGCTTCATCGGCAGTGCTGATGTTGGCTGGATGCTGCGCTCAAAACTGGCCAAGGGTACACGTTGCGCTCTGGAACATGGTGGCGTTGCTCCCGTCATCGTCGCCGCCGATGCTGACATGGATAATGCTGTTGCCTCATTATCCAGGGCAGGTTTTTATCACGCCGGTCAGGTCTGTGTTTCAGTACAACGCATTTATGCAGAAGCATCTATCGCTAGACAACTTGCAGAAAAAATAGCCACTGTGGGTAACAAAATGAAAATTGGCGACCCCACATTAGATGACACAGAAATTGGCCCGCTAATACGCCATAGCGAAACAGAACGTGTTGATGAATGGGTGCAAGATGCCATCAACAAAGGTGCCGAACTCATTTCAGGCGGCAAAAAAATTTCAGCCAGTTGTTACCCGGCAACCGTATTATTTAAGCCACCAATCGATGCCATCATTTCACAGAACGAAATTTTTGGTCCAGTTATCTGCGTATATGAATACCAAGACATTGATGATGCCATCGCACAGGCAAACAGTCTGGATGTCGTCTTTCAGGCCGCGATTTTTTCAAAAAACATCGACACCTGTATGCATGCCTTCAAGCAACTTGATGCCTCAGCTGTAATGATAAACGACCACACCGCATTTCGTGTTGACTGGATGCCATTTGCCGGTTTAAAACATTCCGGTCATGGTGTTGGCGGCATAATACACACATTCAAAGACATGCAAATAGAAAAAATGATGGTGATACAGTCGCCGTCACTGTAGGGAGCATAATATTAAGGGCACTTCTATTAATTGCTTGTGCCCTCTGGTTTTAAGCCCAGTTCAGAATCAAGGCGTGCTTTTGAAGCCATACCCATAATTATAAACATGGGCATGTCGAGAAAGCACAAGGCAGAGTCTGGGCTGGGTTTAAAGCCCCGTAGGGCGCGGCCTGAAGCATGCATCTGCGACGTTATGAGCCTTGTAAATGGAATAACCATTTAGCTGCGGCTCATGCCTTGCATCTGCATGCTTCAGGTCTCGCAGAGGACGCAATCAATTAATAGAGGTACCCTTAAGCAATGAAGATAAAAAACGTAATGAGCAAAACCATTGTCACTGTTGAAATGGATGACTCTCTAGGCACAGTAAAAGAGATATTTGACCATGTTAAATTTCACCACGTTCTCATCGTTGAATCAGGAAAGCTGCTTGGTCTTATTTCAAAAACAGACCTCTATAAATCACTGAGCCCTCATATTGGCACTATTTCAGAAACAAACACAGATGCCGCACTCCTTAACATAAGAGCACATCAAGTAATGAGCAGAAAACTGCTTACTTTAAAACCCAATGCTAATACCTATGATGCCATTAAGCTTTTTAACAATAATAACATTTCCTGCATACCGGTTATTAATGATAACGGCAATCCTGTTGGCATCATCTCCTGGCGAGACATACTTAAAACTATTGGTCCGGGAAAAGAAAAATAACGACAGGCACACAACTGATTAATTTTCATGCCTCTGCATTTAATTCAGCCAGCATTATTATGAGGTAAGGACACAGGTTATTGATTTTTCAGGTCGCTGTGAATACATCCCCCCATGTTTGCTTACTTGGCGCTCTACTGTAGCATCCATGCTACAGATGTCTGAGTAGTGGCACAAGGATGTGCCGTTCACGAACCAAAGGACGGAGAAATCAATAACCTGCATCCTGATCATGGTGCTGTGCTGTGTTAAATGCAGAGGCATGAAGAAGAATATGCGTACTAAGGAGAAGGCTTATTACACAAGAGCGATAGTGGTGGTTTTCAGTAGTTCCTTA
>CAZYCY010000093.1:0-7960 GCA_964646145.1 uncultured Thiotrichaceae bacterium | reverse complement strand
TCACTTATCGACTCACGTGCGCCTTTAAAATCGCCAGTAGTAAGTAACGGATGAATTTTATCCCATACCTTTTTATTGACTCTGCCAACGCCCGATAATTTAATATAGCGTTCAATACAGATTGCGGTACCAAAAGAGAAGATAATTAATATCGGGTACATAAAAGTACCCCCTGTTTGAAAGAAACTTACAATATTCTCGGTGACACCCATCATCTATTCCTCGTTTTAATAATCATGATTAATATTAGTAGATATAAATCGATACACGATATATTATTATTTTATTCCGTGACTTAATTCGTAAAAATTGAGCTCACGAAAAAACACCTCTTTATCCAGAGACCTCATGCCGTCATCTCGCACACCAGCATTTAAGCTGATGGTGACGCCTACTTCGGAATTTTTCCAGGGGACAATAAAAAGAGACTTAGGTGCTTCTTTATTGCCGATAATAGAAATGCCAGATAATTTTTTTACATCTGCATCAGCATTTTTTTCTTCAGCAATGGCTATACCCGTTAGCAGTATCAGCCAAATAACAATGGTTTTTAGTATAGCTTTAATTATCATGATTTCATTACCTGTCAAGTTTAAGTTCCAACTATAATCTATATATCATTAATCGCTGCATAAGCATTCGCCGTGTGTGCTTTTTAAACTGTCGGTAGCATAGCCTGCCCCCGCGAAGGCGGGGGGATGCTACCGTCAAGCCCCGCTTTGGTAAACATGCGGATAGCTGATTGTGCTCCTGCATTTTCCGCACTTCCCACTTCCATGTGGGTCGTATACGGCGTGTTTCAAAAGCACACTCGGCAAATACTTATGCAACGCTTTATACTGTAGCAGCAAATCATAAAAACGGTCAGATCGGACAGCAGGATAAATGGCGTTTTTTATTTGATTCACTAAGGAGAAGGCTGATTACTTTTCAATCGTTGCTTTACATCAACAACCCAGATAGCCATTGTTTTATCATTCGGTTTCAAATAAAGATGATCTTCAAATTGCTCCAGAGCGCATTCAAAATCGCGCAGATACAAATCACATAAAACACCCAGGTTTCTTTTTGCCGGTAAATAATCAGGGTGTTTGTTAATCGCGCTTTCATAAGCAATACGTGCTGCTTTAAACCTTCCCTGTTTACGATAAAGCAGCCCTAATTTATTATTGGCAACGGCATGTCCTGCATCCAGCTTTAATGCTTTTATCAAGTTTTCTTCAGCAGCTTTTGATTCACCCAGTTTATTATAGGCAATAGCAATATTGACAAAAGGTGCGGGCAAGCGCTGTTCACGTTCTATCACTGTTTTTAATATCTCTATTGCCTGCATATTATCACCCTGTTTCATCAAGCTTACGGCTTTTTTAAAATCAGATTCAAGCTTTGCATCAACATCAATGTAGCCAGCTATTTCTTTTAATTTTTTTATCTCTGCATCATCTGCCGCACGCCTGATTTCACCACCAGCACAGGCAAATAAAAATAGCGTTAGCAGGAAAACAATGCTCCTGCGCACTATCGTTTCTACTTTATATTTATAAAAACAGGGCATTATTTTTCACCATCAACTTCCTCATATCTCAGTCACAGCGGGTAACGGGGCTTTTTTATGCTCACCTTCGATTTTTATTTGTTCATTTCTCACCGGTATTTCTATCGCTGGTTGTATCCTTAAAATAATACTGCTGTCGACTTCAGTCTTGCCGTAGCGCGCGGGTAACAACACTGACAGCTTCTTCAGGCTTTTACTTATCCATTTGTTATAAATGCCAGCATCCAGCAATTCCAGGTTTTTCTCGTGCACACTAATGGCTTTTTCTTCAAACGGGAATGCCTGGTCTTCAATTACCATTTCATACTCTTCCAGCTCTTCTGCATTTAAATCTGCTGGTCTTTCCGACTCCAGCAACGCTATATTAAACTCAAAGTATATCTCTGCTATGAAATAGGTTGCTGCTGCAGTTATTTCACCTACCTGGTAATCCACCAGTTTTGTATATCGATTAATGGCATAACGCATTCGCTGCTTCTTATTCTTCAAATTTTTCTGGAAGGGTTTAACCAGGTTAACTTCTTTAAATTCTAAAAGTGATGGCTCTGCCAGAATGAGCGCAGCATGAGCAGCAAGAAACCGTGTACGATCGGTTCTACCTTTGCCCGCCACTGCATCACCGGCAACAATCTGTTCTAACTGAAAGATATAATGTTTACCTCTGCCCTGCGCTATATATATGTCTGCCATTTTTTGACGAATTTCGAGTGTGCTTTCAATAGGCATAGGGAAGTAATCAACTAATTTTGTATAAACCCGTAGCGCTTTATTTTTCTTATCCGCTTTCATATAAAGCTCTGCTGCCCGGTTTAACGCTTCACGCCTTAATGCATCATCTTCCGGGTTTTCTTTTTCTATACGCTCAAACTCGGCTGCTGACTTGACATATTTTCCGTCTTCTTTATAAACGATGGCAAGTTTTTTTGTTATATCATTATTTAACTTATTATCAGGATAAAATTCTCTCAATCCTTCCAGCACATTGGCAACTGCCTTCCATTGTTTTAACAGCATCAGCGACGCGGCAGCGTCGTATTCTGCAATAGGTCGAATTTTTGAGTTTGGTGCTACTTTAGCTACACGCAAAAAATGCTCTGCTGCCAATTTATGATCGCCAAGTGTTCTTGCCTGCTCACCCTGTTTATACACGGATGCAGCCAAATTTTCTGTAAGCGATGCCACGCTCTGATGCTCTTTATCGGTAAGCAGCAAAGTTTCTTTGTATGCCTGCTCGGCATCTTTATAATTGGCAATATCAAATGATGCATGCGCAACCAGCATCCATGCCGAACGCAAAATTTTCCTGTCTGCATTAGGGTAGTCGCTTATGACACGACGACCATATTTAATTGCATGATGGTAGTTTTCCAGTGCATACATATCATCCACGGCTGCAACTAGCACAATTGCTGCATGCTCATGCTCAGGAAAATGATCTGCAAATTTTATCGAGCTACGAATGATTTCGCGCTTGATGACATTACGTCTCGCCTGGCCCACTACTTTTAAGTATTCACGATAAGCAAAAACGGCAGCATACCCTGCGCTTGATGAATCTTTATGCCAGGGGTAATTGTAGGCTGTACGCTCAAATTCTATTGCCGCCTGCAAATAATCTTTATGTTCAAGAAATAAACCTGCCAACTGATTATTCAGCGCTGGTGCCTGCTCCTCTTTCGGGAATGAGGATAAAAATTCACGATACCAATAAATTGCTTCTTTATAGTTTTCCTGTTTATGCTTTTGTAGACGCTCATCTTGATATAGCGCATGATAATGATTTGCCAAACCAATCAAATTGGATTTCATGAATGCCAGTACCGTTGGATGATTATTTATATCCATGTGTGACCAGTACTCCGAGTGCAGGCTATAGGTTTTTGAAAACGCCCGTTTAGCATCGACAACCAAACGCGGGAAACCGCCTTTTGTATATATTTCAATAATTCGAATATTGAAATATGGCGCTTCCCCGGATAAAGGATTACGCTCAACATACGCCCGATAGGATTGTGCCGCATCAGAAAACCGCCTTTTACTCAGGAAATACTCACCCAGATGACTATAAATGCTTGCCTCATAAGAACGACGACCATGTTCATCAAAAAAGTCCACGATTGCTTGTGCGCCACCCAGATAAGAAAAGCTTAAACTGATAACACGGTAGGTATCATCAATGCGTTTCTGTTCAATTCTATTGTCTATGTTATCCAGCTGGTAACCCTTATCAATTTTATGATCAAGTATTCTTATGTAATCCTTTAACGCTTCTTCATAAAGCTCCTGTTTAAATAACGACCAGCCTCGTTTATATAAAGCCAACTCAAAAAACGCAGAGCCTTCACCAGTATTAATCACACTGGTATAGGCTTCTTCGGCATCTAAATACTTTCTACGGGTAAAGAAATATTCTGCGCGGCGAAACTGTGCTTCATTAATATGTCTTGATTGCGGATGTTGCGCAATCAACTGTTCAAGTGTCAACATGGCAAGTTCAATCTCACCCAGTTCTGCATAGGCGCGTGACAACTGATACAAAACCTGATCGTTACGTTCAAACAATGGGTGGTTTTCCAGCAAATCTTTATACAGTTCGATGGCTTTTTTCATTCCGGCTGCCTGTAAATCATAAACATCGATTACGGCTTCATTTGCTACCATTTTGTCTTTCTGAGACAGGTCAATCCTTTTTCCAGCACGCTCACTAAACGCTTTTTCATCTTCGCTGAAGTCTGCTATGAGACTGATTTTTTTTACTATACTTTCTTTATTTGCATTAGCTGTTACAGGTGTAAATTCTGTGTCCGGCACTTGCAAACCTTCAGAAATTGTCTCATCAACATTTTTTTCCTGTTGCAATCGCTTATCATCAATCAGCCTGTACTCTTTCTGAATTTTTAAATCTGCAAGGCGGCGCATTGCCTCTGGTGTCATTTCCGATTCAGGAGTCTTTTCAAGAAATTTTTGGTAACTTGCCATGGCTTTTTCCAGGCTGCCCTCAATCTTTTCTTCTCGCACCTCAAATTCAATATCATTCAAACTTGCTAATGTGCCTTCTGTCTTTGTTGTTGCGCATGAAGACAGCAACGACAAAGCAATTGCGACAAGTAGTAGCTTTATGTTACTTGTTGACATCCGATTATTGACTCAAGCTACGCTTGTTGCCCATGGAACTATTGTCCTCCGAGGTGCCGTCCGTTGCAGAATCACTTGCTGGTGCTTGCCGGGTCACGTTTTCTGGTATCTTTTTTTCTGCATTAAGCTGTGCCTGGCGCTGTTTTATAATTTGTGCATCCACTTGCGCTTTTGTTGCGCGATCATAACTTTCTGCCAAAGCAAACCGCGCTTTAATTTGATAGCCTTCCAGACGTTCTCGTCGCTTACCCAGCTCATTAATTGCCATTGTTTCAAGCATACGCCCCTGTTTTGCCATGACACCATTTAACTTCCTCTGTGCTGTAAACAGATGCGTTCTTAGTTTACGAATGGGAATGGTATAACCTTCATAACTTTGTGTTGCAGCCTGACGAGTACGAACAAATGAGTTATACGATAACTTTAGTTTTTTTATTATGTCATCCAATGAAGCCAGGTTATTATAAGCATCAGTTAAACGCTGATCGTATTCACTTTGTACTCGCCACAGTAAAATACCTCGCAATCTCTTTATACGCTGCATAATGTCGGCACCAACAAACTGTGGATTGGCTATACTGATTTCTTCCAACGCTGTAATGGTGTCTATTGCCTGTCGCTCAGTAGATGTCGCCAGAAATTCTGGTCTCGGCGAGATCAACATATTTTTTATTTTACTCGCCAGGTTATTGCGCTGCTCC
Organism: uncultured Thiotrichaceae bacterium; assembly: GCA_964646145.1. GTDB lineage: Bacteria > Pseudomonadota > Gammaproteobacteria > SZUA-229 > SZUA-229. Next base: position 2,569 of record CAZYCY010000093.1, on the reverse strand, counting down.
AGGCGCAGCTTTATTCTTGCATCCAGTTTTTTAAATTCTTTTTCAACAACGGGTAACAATGGTTGTAGATAGCTGCGTCTAATTTCAATCATCTCTTCATACACAATTAAGTCAGCAAGCCCTTTATCAAGGTGCTGATGCAGATCAGCAAGATCAAGATAGTTTTTATAAGATTGTTGAAAGTCATGTGATGCCATCAGTTCAAGTATGTAGCGTGTTTCTGGTGCATCGGGTAACTCTCGTAAATTCACCACCCAGTTTTTATCTTTGGCTGCGCTATCATCAAGCAGTGCTTTTAGAAATTTTCCCTTGCGTATATTTTGTATTGACTCATCCAGGAGATCAATTTCTTCAGCAAAAATATCCATAGCATAAGCATATAAATTAGCCGCTCTACCATAAGAATTTAACTTGCTGTATGCATATGGCACAGCCATCAATACTTCCTGTACCGAGCGATTTGTTTTTGCCCGTTGATGCAAGATAGACCAGGGTACCAATGCTCGGTCATATCTTCCCTGTGAGACTGCTACCCAACCGGCACCTAATAGGGCACGATTCGAAAAAGCTCCGTCTAACCGCACTCGCTCAAAATATTTTTGTGCCTGTTTGGCATCACCTTTTTCCAGGTAACGATAGGCAAGTTTCAAGTTGGTTTTGTCTTTAAGTGCGAGCAAGCTGTTTTCACTAAAATCCATGCTGCCCAGTTTGTCTAAAACCTCAATACCCTGCTGTTCGTCTCCACTTTTTATCAAGGCAATGCCCAGGTTATATAAAACAAAACCTTGCAGGTGTTTTTCATTTTTTAATGCTTGCAGGCTGACAACCGCTGTACTATATTGAGCAATATCAATACTTGCTAACGCTCGCAGATAAGCTGCATCTGCCTTAAAGGTATCCGCTTCGTCACCACGATAAATAGCCAACAAACCCTTTTCCTTGTCATAAAACTCACTCGGAATTTCACCTATTAACTGCAATGCGTACAATGCATTTTGCGGCTCGTTTTTGTTATAAAACACACGTGCCAACGCTAATGCTGCCCGGTTACGCGTGGCCTGATCGACACCTTTATCCAACACTTTCTGTATTGCGCTAACTGCACGTTGATCCATACGGTAACGTAATGCTATATCACCAACAGAAAATTCTGCATGACCTAAATGTTGATAAAATGAGTCAAGTTTTGGCTCGTCAAGCTGATGATGCTGAGTCAGCTCTTTATCAAGCCGAACTAATGCCTCAAAGTGCAGCCCCTGATGGGCGTAAAAAAGCACTTCACCAAAGTACAAATCCTGCACTTCAATATTTTTTAAACTGCTTGCCAGTGCCAGTGACATGCTGCATAAAAACACCCAAAGCAATGATGTAACGCGCAGCAACATACTTACCAGTCTTTAAATAAGATGGTTTGATCAGAGGCGATGCCACCCCCAATCTGTATTTCTACAAAGCTGGGACCTACTGCTTTCGTTACTGTAAAATGCTCACTGCGCTGATATGCTTCACCAGACTCGGCACGACCTATAAAACTCGCTAGCAGGGTATGTTCGCCAGTTTTAATATTGCCGGTATAAATTCTTTGCACACCCCCGGCACGTAAAGCTTCGATTTCTTTGTGGGTATATAAATGTTGCGCAACAATTTTATCGTTGATTTTTATTTGCATAGAATCCAGCACAAAGGCATCGTTGCCAATCAGTGAAACAAACACCGACACCTGCGTGTTAGACGGAAATAATAATTTTTCTTCCAGCAGAGACAGCTCTGAAGTTAACGCCAGTACATCTTTTTTAATATCCTGAACCTGCTCATCTAGCCCTTTAATCTGCTCTCTGCTTACTTCAGTCGCCTGCGCTGAGCCAATCGAGAACATAATTAAAAACAGCATTGGAACCAGGTGTTTTATATGTATTTTTTTTAGCATAATTCTACTCATTAGCTTTATACAGATTTAAGGGCACTTTGACTTAGGAGTTGTTATGAAATAAACGTTACAGCTTGCGAAGGGTTTTTGTTCGTATTCAAGGCGCGTCAATGGGAATATAGTCTAATTCTATGACTATTGACGTAACGCTGAAGACGGACAAAAAAACCAGCAAGATGTAATGTTTATTTCATAACAACTCGTTACTACGAGCCCACTCTGGCTAGAACCAAAAGTCAGATTCATGGCGTTGATTTGTAATCATGCTTATACAGGATGAAACACAATAACTCAGAGCCGGATATTGGGCTGTGCTCGTAAGGTGGGCTTTTGGAACATTTCTTCTGCTTTGTACTTCTTATGTAAGAAATATAGCTATCTGGCAAAACATTTATCGAATGTTTTTTCGTAACGCTCGGCAGAACATAGTGATAGTTAATCAGAACTGTCTTGAGTATATAAAAAATATCACAAAAAATCTGTAATTATTGCAATAAAAAGTAAACTACTTTATAAAGGGCATCTCTATTTATTCTGGAGGTGAAGATTGAGATTCAAAATAGGTCAGATTAAGGCGCCCGATATTTTCAACATGGGCACGTGAGTGGGCTATTGCGAAGATTTGCAACGAAAATATGGCAT
>CAZYCY010000092.1:0-8055 GCA_964646145.1 uncultured Thiotrichaceae bacterium | reverse complement strand
TCAAGCAATATCATATAACACCAGCCCGCAGTTTCAGGCATAATACAGAATATTTAGTAACTACTCAGCGTATTATCCAGGTAAGGATGTAGGTTATTGATTTTTCAGGCATCTGCAACATGGATGTTGCAGTAGAGCGTACATGGACGTATTTACAGCGTCCTTAAAAATCAATAACCTGCGTCCTTTTCCAAAATTACGCTGAGTAGTTACAATATTTTTTTACTATGAAGGTCGCCTTCAGGGCGAGTTTCTAATTGTTTTCATACCATACGTTGCAGGTTAAATAATTACAATGATTTTGAATGCCGTTAAAAAGGTATTTGGTAGTCGAAATGAACGACTGGTCAAAAAATACCGTAAAACCGTAAATCAAATTAATGCGCTGGAAGATGAGTTTAAAGTGCTCAGCGATGAACAACTGGCAGCAAAAACACAAGAGTTCCGTGAGCGCTTGAAGGGTGATGGTGATAAGAAGGGCGAAAGCATAGAACAACTGTTACCTGAAGCGTTTGCTACCGTGAGAGAAGCTGGTCGTCGGGTATTCGATATGCGTCACTTTGATGTGCAATTAATCGGTGGCATGGTTCTGCATAATGGCAAAATTGCAGAGATGAAAACCGGTGAAGGCAAAACCCTGGTCGCCACTCTGGCAGCTTATCTGAATGCTCTGCCTGGCGAAGGTGTGCATGTGGTTACTGTTAATGATTACCTGGCAGCGCGTGATGCCGAGTGGATGGGGCAGCTATATAGTTTTATGGGCATGACAACGGGTGTCAGTATTTCTGGAATGGATCATGTCGCCAAAAAACAGGCTTATGCCGCAGACATCACTTATGGCACCAACAATGAATTTGGCTTCGATTATCTGCGCGATAATATGGCATTTACCGCTGAAGAAAAGGTTCAGCGCCAGCCTTATTTCGCCATCGTCGATGAAGTGGACTCCATTTTAATTGATGAAGCCAGAACACCATTGGTTATTTCCGGTTCGGTGGGCGAAAGCAGCGATTTACATATTAAATTTAAAGAAATCGTGAAAAAACTGGAGCAAGGTCGTTTAAGCATGAGCAAGGAAGAGCCGGAAGAAGGTGACTTTGCAGTCGATGAAAAAAATAAAAGCGTCCTCATTACCGATCAGGGGCACCAGCGTTTAGAAGATATTTTAGTAGCAGAAGAAATTCTTAATGAAAACGACAGCTTATACAGTGCGACCAATATTAGTCTGGTGCATTACTTGAATGCTGCTTTGCGTGCGCTGGTGCTGTTTGAAAAAGATGTGCATTACATTGTGCGTGATAACCAGGTTATCATCGTCGATGAATTTACCGGTCGTACAATGGAAGGTCGGCGTTGGTCAGAAGGTTTGCATCAGGCGGTTGAAGCCAAAGAAAATGTGTCCATTCAAAATGAGAATCAGACCTTAGCGGCTATTACCTTTCAGAATTATTTCAGATTATACAAAAAACTTTCCGGCATGACCGGCACAGCCGATACCGAAGCCGAAGAGTTATTGCAGATTTATCAGCTTGAAGTCATCATTATTCCAACTAATATGTTGATGGCGCGTGTGGATAATACCGACCAGGTGTTTTTAACGCCTGACGAAAAATACAACGCTATTGTTGAAGATGTAAAAGATTGTGTGAAAAGAAAACAACCGGTGCTGGTGGGGACTGCATCGATAGAAGTTTCCGAGCATATTTCAGCCTTGTTGCAGGATCGCAAAATAAAACATAACGTACTGAATGCCAAGCAACATAAAAATGAAGCGCACATTATTGAGAACGCAGGTCTGCCAGCAGCAGTAACAATTGCTACCAATATGGCGGGTCGTGGAACGGATATCGTACTTGGCGGTAATCTGGAAGCAGAGCTTAAAAAACATACAGAAACAGATGAAAGCGAACTCGATGGTGCACACGATACCATCAGGCGGGAATGGGAAGAGCGTCATCAGCAGGTTCTGAATGCCGGCGGTTTACACGTTATCGGTAGTGAGCGCCACGAGTCACGGCGCATAGATAACCAGTTGCGTGGGCGTTCTGGTCGACAGGGTGATGCCGGTTCCAGCCGTTTTTACCTGTCATTACAGGATGACCTGATGCGTATTTTTGCCTCCGACAAAGTTGGTACATTAATGAAAAAGCTGGGCATGGAAAAAGGTGAAGCGATTGAGCATCCCTGGGTTAACCGTGCCATTGAAAATGCACAACGTAAAGTTGAAGGTCATAACTACGACATCCGTAAACAACTACTTGAATATGACGATGTCGCTAACGACCAGCGCAAGGTTGTTTATGCACAACGTAATGAAATGATGGCTGAAGCCGACCTGTCTGGTACCGTTAAAAATATTCGTGAGGATGTGATCAATAATATTATTACTGCACACATACCTCCCGGGAGTATTGATGAGCAGTGGGACATAACAGGACTTGAGCAAGAATTAGATAAAGAATTTGGACAAAGTTTGCCCATTGCAGATTGGCTAGAGCAGGATAATATGCTGGACGAGGCAGGCTTACGCAGAAAAACCCATGCGACCGTCGTTGAGGAATATAGCGCTAAGGAAGAAATGGTTGGCAGTGACGGCATGCGTAATTATGAAAAGCACGTCATGCTAAATGTGCTGGATAAATTATGGAAAGAGCATCTGGCTGCAATGGATTATTTGCGACAGAGCATTGGTTTGCGTGGCTATGCACAAAAAAATCCAAAACAGGAATACAAACGTGAAGCCTTTGAAATGTTTGGTGAAATGCTTGATCGTATTAAACATGAAGTCGTCACCATTCTTTCAAAAGTAAAAATCCAATCAAATGAACAGGTAGAGCAGCTAGATGCCAATCAAAATGCACAAGTGCAAAATGTAAACTATCAGCATGCCAGTGCAGCCGGTATGCAACAACCGCAAGCGGACGATGAGGCACAGCCTGCTGACAAATCCGCAGCACAGCCCTACCATCGTGCGCAGAAAAAAATAGGGCGCAATGAGCCCTGTTATTGCGGTTCTGGTAAAAAATATAAGCAGTGCCATGGTAAGTTGTCTTAGGCAGGATTAATATGGCAGTTGGACTTATCGAACCGGAAAAGATACGAGCAGTTGCAGGAATTAAGCTTGCCAGTGTCTCTGCGGGGATTAAAAAAAATAACAGTAACGATCTGGTTATTTTTGTCATTGATAAAAGTGCAAGCTGTGCCGCGGTCTTTACCCAAAATGCCTTCTGTGCTGCGCCAGTTATACTGGCGAAAAAACATCTGTCACTATCTTCACCCGAACAAGCTATTCGAGCTTTATTGATTAATTCGGGCAATGCCAACGCTGGTACCGGCGAAATTGGCAAACAAAATGCCCAGCAAAGTTGTGTCTGCTTAGCAGAAAAACTGCAGTGCTCGGTTGAGCAAATTCTGCCTTTTTCCACAGGCGTTATTGGTCAACAATTACCTATGCTGGCGTTGCAATCGGGTATCGATAAAGCTGCTGGCAATCTGGGTGAAGACAACTGGTTAGCTGCAGCAAAGGGAATAATGACAACCGATACGGTAGCCAAAGCAGTGTCAAAAACCATCAATATCGATGGGCAACTTGTCACTATAAGTGGCATTGCCAAAGGTTCAGGGATGATCCGCCCTAACATGGCAACCATGTTATCTTTTGTTGCAACAGACGCAAACATCGAAGCGGGTTTTTTACAGCAGTGTTTATCAAACGCTGTAGAAAATAGCTTTAATGCGATTACCGTTGATGGTGATACCTCAACCAATGATGCCTGTGTATTAATCGCCACCGCTAAAGTAAACCATACACAACTTAACAAAACTTCATCCGATGGCAAAATATTTATTGATGCATTAGCTGACGTTTGCCAATATTTAGCTCAGTCGATTGTGCGAGATGCTGAGGGAGCAACTAAATTTGTTACTGTAAGCGTTTCCCAGGCAAAAACAAAAGCAGAAGCTAAAAATGTTGCTTATACCATTGCACATTCCCTGCTGGTAAAAACCGCCTTTTTTGCCAGTGATCCAAACTGGGGAAGAATACTGGCAGCGATTGGCCGTGCTGGTATAGAGCAACTGGAGATAAACGGTGTTAACCTGTTTCTTGATGAGGTTTGTATCGTTCGCGGTGGCAGTGTTGATGCTGACTACACGGAAGAAAAAGGGCAGGCGGTGATGAATAAGCCAGAGATAACCATTGCTGTTGAATTAAACCGGGGTCTTGAGGCAGCGACTATTTGGACGTCTGATTTGTCTTATGACTATGTTCGTATTAATGCAGAGTATCGTACATAATTCATCATTCCCTTAAATAGAGTCTACTCAAAAAGCAACTGCCACTGCCTGGATTTGAGATCCATTTGAATCCACGCTCGATACTAATAACCGTTGGGTCGACAACTGATTTTTTTTTGGATTATTCAATATCCAATTTCTGAAGCCGATAACGCAACTGCCTTAAACTCAAGCCCAGTAATTTTGCTGCCGCAGTTTTGTTCCAGCGGGTTTGTTCCAGTGCCTGTTTGATGCTCTGGCGTTCCTGACCAACCAGATTCATCGGGTCTATGGTGGTAAATTGTGATGCGGTTATTCCGTTGTTTGTTGCTTGATCGATGGTTATCGCATGGTTGTTTACTGGTTTCAGGTGTAAATCCTGTATGCTAATGCGGTTGTCGTCTGATAGTGCTATAGCGCGTTCCAGTATGTTTTCCAGTTCTCGGACATTACCAGGAAAGTGGTAGTCTTGTAGCGCAGTTATTGCATCGACATCAATTGTTGGCACTTCCATGTCCATCTTTTCTGCCAGATTATTGAGTAATTGTTTTACGAATAGCGGGATGTCCTGTTTTCTTTCGCGCAAGCTGGGTATGATTAATTCAATGACATTAATGCGGTAGTACAGGTCTTCTCGAAAACTATCCTCGGTAACCAGTTTGACCAGGTTTTTATGACTGGCACTGAGAATTCTGACATCAACGGGTTTTTCTTGTGAAGCGCCAACCGCGCGTACTGCTTTTTCCTGTATTACGCGTAATAGTTTTACCTGCATGTTAAGTGGCAGTTCGGCAATTTCGTCAAGGAACAGGGTGCCACCATTGGCGGCTTCAAATAGCCCTTGTTTGTCTGCATGTGCGCCAGTGAAACTGCCTTTGAGGTGACCGAAAAACTCGCTTTCCATTAACTCGGCAGAAATTGCGCCGCAGTTGACTGGAACAAAAGGGCCGTGGTTTCTTGAGCCTTGTTGATGAATCATTCTGGCAACGCGCTCTTTTCCTGAACCGGATTCACCGTGGATAAAAACTGGTGCTTGATTTCTCGCCAGTTTGCTAATATTTTTTAATAAAGTTTTGACTGCGTCTGAATTACCGGTAATGTTGATCTTGTTTTTGTCGACGTTTTTAGCATCATTATTTTCGGTGATACTATTGGTGATTTTTTCGGGAAGATTGGTGGCAGCAGAGACAAGATTACGTAGAATTTGAAGATCCACTGGCTTGGAAACAAAATCAAAAGCACCTGCCTTTAGTGCTTTTACTGCGGACTCCATGTTACCGTGTGCAGTGATGACTGCAATAGGTATGTCGTTAAAATTTTTCTGGACATGTTTAACCAGCTCAAGACCGTTACCATCAGGCAGGCGCATATCCGTCAGGCATAAATCAAAATGCTCAGTTTCAAGTAAAAATTTTGCATCATGTAGGTTGAGTGCGTACTGTGATGCGATATTCATGCGCATCAGTGTGATTTCAATGAGTTCGCAAATGTCGGTCTCGTCATCAACAATGAGTACTTTTTTTGCTTTCATATCAGTATCCTTTTTTATTCATCGCGCAGCCTGTTTTATCACTGAGTCTGTTGAAAATATATTCTAAAACAGGTGCCACCATTTGCAGGTGAAATGTGACGTATTCTAGCACGGTTACTTTCAATGACTTCTTTGCTTATGTATAAACCTAAACCTGAGCCTTCGTTGCTGGTGGTGAAAAACGGGTCAAATATATGTGACTGTATTTTTTTGTTTATGCCAGATCCGTTGTCGATTATATCCAGGTAGGGTTGTCTGCTATCCTGATCGACTTCACCCTGGATAATAATCATTATATTTGATGTTTCCCTATTTGAATGATTGATAGCATTGCTGCATAAGTTCCACACAACCTGATGTAGCTGACTAGAGTCAAACAATATTTCAATGTTTTCAGGGATGATTTTAATTTGTAGCTGATCGGTCTTTAATTTATGTGTTGTAATAAATTCTTCTCTAAATTGTAATAACCACTGGTAAAGATTTATGGTCTCGGGGGTACCTCGTTGTTGCCTGGAAAGCTGTAATACATTTTCAACGATAGCATTGAGACGTTTTGACTGGGTATTAATAATCGTGGTTAATTTGCTGTCTGCCTCATTTTCGGAGGTTTCGTTCAGTAATTGCCCTGCGTGATTAATTGCTGCCAGTGGGTTACGAATCTCATGGGCAATGCTGGCGGTTAAATGACCGAGAGATGCCAGTTTTACCTGCTGAAAACGCTGTGCCAGTTGTGTTGCATCTTCTAAAAAAATAAGGGTGCGTCCCGGCTGCGTGTTTTTTCCGCTTGTGTTTTTATGTACGTTTTGCTGGATATGACTGAACCCTGGTTGTAAATCAGGCAGCCCTTGCGTTTGCTGAACGGGCTGATGGTTTTGAATTGCATTATTTTTCCAATCCAGAAAGCGGTTGTATAAGGTGGCAGAAATTTCTTTTAAATTAGTGTGTGAGTCAATAGTGATGTGGCCAAGCAGTTCCAGGGCTGCATTGTTTGTCATTAAAATCAGACCATTGTTGCGGATGACCATAATACCTGTGCGCATGCTTTTAATAATGTGTTCATTCATTTGTACGATGGTTTCCAGTTCGGTGCTGGTTTCATGTGCTAGCTGTTCAGATTCTTTTATTCGTCTGGCAGTGTAAATGGTTAACAAAGCAGAAATAAAAACTAATGCTCCAAGCAGTCCGGCTTGAGTAAAAGCCGGGGTGCGGTCGGGATAAGTAATTTGTGAGTAGATTTGTTCAGCAATAACAGCCAGTGTAGCAGCGGCTGCAAAAGCGATGGCAAGTCGTTTATTTAAAAATAAACTGCTCATCGATATACTGATAATAAGCAGCATGCCGAGGCCAGTTCGAATGCCACCGGTGGCGTGCATTAATATGATAATGCAGGTAATATCAACCAGTGTGTAAATGATTACCTGTGTTTCCAGTTGCGGTCTTTGGTGAGCAATGCTTGCGAAAAAAAATAAACTGGTGATCAAGTAAAAAATGGAAGTGCTAATAAAAACTTTATCGTATGAATATTCACTGGCGATTAGCAGATGAAACCAGCCATTGAAATATATGATGATGAAGAGTAGCGCCAGTGAAACGCGAAAATAATTAAATAAGCGTAAGCGATACCAGACATCGTCAGTACTTTGCAGGAAATCAGTATTTGAATTTATTGTTTGCTTGTCAGGCATGAAAGTTATTCAGGCTTGTGTTGGATAGGGTAAGTATAGCTGTTATTAACGAGTCGGATGAAAAGGCTGCCACTTATTAACGATACGCTATAAATACGTCCATGTAAGATTGGCTATAGCATTCTTGCTGCAGACAGTCTTTAGGGCGCTTCTATTAATTCCATCCTTAGGACTCAGGATCAAATAACTTACGAAACTTAACTTGCCTTTTTGCTCCAGCTTGAATGATCTCAAATCGTTGCGTAGCGCAACTATGCGCCTTTTGAGATCATCCAATCTGAAACAAAAATTCGGCGTTAAGTTCCGCATCTTATTTAATCCTGAGTCCTTAGGTGCGTAAACGACACATCCGTGTGTCACTTCTCGTGAATATGAACCTTGAATCCAGAATGTGCCATATTTTTGTTGCGAATCTACGTAATAGCTCACTCACGTGCCCATGTTGATGAAATCCGGCGCCTCAATCTGGCGTGTTTTGAATCTCAATATTCACCTCCAGAATTAATAGAGATGCTCTTTAATAAGTGGTATCGTTTTCATCCGATTCGGTAGTATGTATTT
>CAZYCY010000091.1:0-8115 GCA_964646145.1 uncultured Thiotrichaceae bacterium | reverse complement strand
CTGAAACAAACTACGGCGTTAAGTTCCGCATCTTATTTAATCCTGAGTCCTAAGTAATTGCAACTTCTCAATAAGTCGGGGCGGCTCTATTTATACAGCCGCCCCGACTTATTGAGAAGTTACCAGTAATTTCTTTATCTCTGCAATTGCTTTTGCCGGATTTAAACCTTTAGGGCAGGCTTCTGTGCAATTCATAATTGTGTGGCATCGATATAGCTTAAAAGAGTCATCCAGTTGGCTCAGGCGTTCACTGGCATTTTCATCTCGACTATCGACCAGCCAGCGATATGCCTGCAACAAAACCGCAGGCCCCAGATAGCGATCACTATTCCACCAGTAACTTGGACAACTGGTTGAGCAACAAGCGCACAGGATGCACTCATACAGACCATCAATTTTTTTACGCTCCTGTTTTGATTGCAGCCGTTCTTTATCAGGTGATGCGAATGTCTGGTTTTGTAACCAGGGTTTAATGGAAGCATACTGTTGATAAAAATGCGTTAAATCAGGCACCAGGTCTTTAATCACTGACAGATGCGGCAGCGGATAAATTTTAATTGCGCCTTTTATCTCTTTTATATTTTTTGTGCAGGCCAATGTGTTGCTGCCATTGATGTTCATTGCGCAAGAGCCACAGATGCCTTCACGGCACGAACGCCGAAAAGTAACGGATGAATCAATTTGACCCTTAACTTTTATTAGCGCATCCAGCACCATCGGACCGCAATTATCCAGGTCTATCTCATAAGTATCGACACGCGGATTCTCCGCCGTATCCGGATCCCAGCGATATATTTCAATCTGTCGAGTGTTTTTTGCAGCCTCTGCCAAAGGGTAATGCTTACCGCTTTGCACAACAGAATTTTTCGGAAGTGTAAATTCAGCCATCAACAAACGCCTCGATCAATTTTCTCTATTCGTGCTTTAGAGATGCCCTTTAATATACACTCTTCGCAACGTGTACTTATGCAACGATTAATACACACGTTTTTTTAGTGGCACCACGTCGACTTCATCGGTAAGTGTGTACATATGAACTGGGCGATAATCAATTGTAACCTCGGTTTTCTCATTTACCCACATCAATGAATGCTTGTGCCACTTTTCATCATCCCTGTCTGGAAAGTCTTCACGCGCGTGACCACCGCGGCTTTCTTCTCGATTAAATGCACCATGTATCGTTGCTGCTGCCTGCATCAACAGATTATCCAGCTCCAGGGTTTCAATCAGATCCGTATTCCAGATTAATGAACGATCGGAAACCTGAACATCCGCCAGTGATGCCTGTACATTTTGCAGTTTTTTAATGCCGGCGGACATGGTTTCACCAGTTCGAAACACAGCGGCGTGCGCCTGCATTGTTTTTTGCATCGCCAGACGAATCTCGGCAGTTTTCCGCGAACCATTTGCCTTGCGGAATTTATCCAGGCGACCGATTGCCGCATCGCAGGCATTATCTGGCAGTGCTTTATGTGCACGACCAGACTCAACAAGCTCAACGGCGCGTATCGCTGCCGAACGACCAAAAACCACAAGATCCAACAATGAATTAGAGCCTAATCGGTTTGCACCGTGTACCGAAACACAAGCTGCCTCACCTATCGCCATTAAACCAGGCACGATGGTATCCGGATTGCCATCCCTCAAAGTAACCACTTCACCTCGATAATTGGTAGGAATACCGCCCATGTTGTAATGAACCGTTGGAATAACCGGTATCGGTTCTACTGATACGTCTACACCAGCAAATACTTTCGCGCTTTCAGCGATGCCCGGTAAACGCTCATTAATTATTTCCGTACCCAAATGCTCAAGATGCAGATAAATATGATCCCCTTCATCACCAACACCATTACCTGCATCAATCTCCATGGTCATCGCCCGGCTTACCACATCACGTGAAGCAAGATCTTTGGCGTTCGGTGCATAACGTTCCATAAAACGCTCACCTTTTGAATTGCTCAGATAGCCACCTTCACCACGTACGCCTTCAGTAATTAAACAACCTGAGCCGTAAATGCCGGTAGGATGAAACTGAACAAACTCCATATCCTGTAATGGTAAGCCCGCGCGAAGTACCATGGCATTACCGTCACCGGTGCAGGTATGTGCCGAAGTACTGGAAAAATACGAGCGTCCATAACCACCGGTTGCCATCACTGTAATCTGTGAGCGAAACAAGTGCAAGCTACCGTCATCCATTTTCAGCGCCAGCACACCTCGACAAATACCATCATCATCCATAATTATATCAAGTGCGAAATATTCGATAAAAAATTCTGCCTTATGCTTCAGCGATTGCTGGTACAGAGTATGCAAAATAGCATGCCCCGTTCTATCTGCCGCAGCACAAGTACGTTGCGCAACACCCTCACCATAATTTGTCGTCATGCCACCAAAAGGACGCTGATAAATTTCACCTTTCTCAGTACGAGAAAACGGTACGCCATAATGCTCCAGTTCGACAATGGCAGAAATCGCTTCACGGCACATATACTCGATTGCATCCTGATCGCCCAACCAGTCAGAACCCTTGATGGTATCGTACATATGCCAGCGCCAGTCATCCTTATCCATATTGCCCAGTGCTGCACTGATTCCCCCCTGCGCGGCAACAGTATGGCTACGCGTTGGAAAAACCTTGGTCAAACAGGCAGTTTTTAAACCTTTTTGCACCATGCCAAACGTAGCACGCAAGCCAGCGCCACCGGCGCCAACTACGACTACATCATATTCATGCTCCGTTATCTGATAATCGTCATTCATAAATTACTGAGCTCCAAAAGCAATACGCACAACTGCCACAATACCAACCATGGCAAGAATCAGCAATAATAAATGACTGACTGCGATGCAAACAGTACGTGCTTTTATGGAACTCACATAATCTTCAAACACAACTTGCATGCCTAACGCTGCGTGATAAAAAGCCACAACAATAAGCAATATAATCAACACAACATTAAGCGGCGAGCTTAGTTCAGCGATTACCGTTCTATAGTCAGCATCAACAATACGGATGACGGAGAGTACAAACCAGAAAGTTAGGGGAATAAGCGCAAGCGAAGTGATGCGTTGCATCCACCAGTGGTGCAGACCTTTTGATGTCGAATTCGAACTATGCCTTTCACCCGATTGTATTTCTGTATTCATTTATTTTTACCTGAACCCTGCAAGTGATCGTGCATATAGGTAACTTCTCAATAAGTCGGGGCAGCCTATCGTTTTGAGACTGCCCCGACTTAGGGCTTGTCAATAAATAACTTGATCATCTTGCTTGCCTATCCTTCCGTCTTCTGCGTTGCTGAAATGGTTGCATACAACGAGTATGCAACCATTTCAGCGCCTTGAATACGAAATGATATTCGGCGCAATACGATCAAGTTATTTATTGACAAGCCCTTATTGAGAAGTTACGCATATAGAGTGCAAGATATTGATTCGTAGAGCAAGAGCTTACGCTCTATGTGTGCGAGCACTTGCAGGATTTATGTTTTATTTCAGGTAGGCCAACACCCATACCAATACGGTTAAAATTCCAGCTGATGCAATAACTGCAATCGATGACCTGGCAACGGTACGCAGATCAAAGCCATAACCAGCATCCCAGAACAAATGCCTGATACCATTTGACAGGTGAAAAAACAAAGCAAATGTCCAGCCAAATAATACAAGCTGACCGATGAAAGAACTTATAATTACACTGGCGGTATTGAACTCAGCCTCGCCTTGCGCAACCGACACTAACCACCATACCAGCAACAAAGAGCCTAAACTTAAAATAATACCTGTTGCCCGATGTAGCGTAGAAAGAATCGCTGTTAGAGGTAAACGATAGACTTGTAAATGTGGCGATAACGGGCGATTACTCTTATTCATGATCTTCCCCCAATATGTAATAATTTTTCTAAATAACTGAAGGGCACCTCTATTAATTCGTAAACATGAATCTTGAGTCCAAAATAAATAGAGATGTCCTGAATTTAAAAATCAATGCAACGACCATTTTTTTCCCAATCACCATAGCGCGTAGGCTCTAAACCTCCGCGCCCGCCAACCTCAACTGGATTTTTATCCGTTCGAACAGTTTTTACATCAACGCTTTGTTCATTTTCTTGTTCTTGAATTGTATTTTCTTCTTGTTCTTGTGACATCAGCAAACTGTTATTCCTTTCTTGAGTATTTATATCATCATTATATTACAGGGCACCTCTATTAATTGCTTGTGCCCTACAGTCAACAATAAAACAAACACCCCCAGCATTGCAAATAAAGAAGCATTTGCTTTTTAATACAAGTTATTTGCAAGCGCACATGCAAGCTCAATTCGCCTAAAGTTACTCAAAACCAGTGCGGCTATTTTACGCAATACTCAACATATTCCTGGCTTTATAGGCATGGCTAACGATTCTTTCAAATTATTGTATACTCTTCTTTAGCTTCGTTAACTGCACGCCCCTGTGTCTGACTCAAGCTGTCGCGGAAACATTGTAGCACTGCTGTATATGCCCTTTTTCGTTGGCTGAAATGACCATGCTGTTGCTTGAGATAACGGAGCAGTAACGTGCAAAGGTTTTAATAAATGCCCAATAAAAACAGCATACGTCCAACCATCGGTGTTGGCGTACTGGTATGGCGTGAGCAGAAATTATTACTGGGTAAGCGGCTGGCTGGTAGCAAAGATAAAACTCAAGGAGCCTGCTGGCAGTTTCCAGGTGGTCACCTGGAAAGCAAAGAGTCCGTCATTGAATGCGCCGTTCGCGAGGTGCGTGAAGAAACCGGCCTGCAAGTGCGAGCCATACGTCATCTAGGCTATACCAATAAAACGTTTGCCATCGCTCAACAACCGTACATCACGTTGCTGGTTTCCTGTGATTATCAATCGGGTGTGGCGCAAGCATTAGAGCCGGAAAAGTGTGAACATTGGCAGTGGTTTGATTACCAGGAGCTACCAACACCTTTATTTAAGCCGATTAGTCTTTTTATGTCGCAGTGCGATAATCTGTACGCACAGCATTGTGCTTCACTGGTATTAACAGAAGTGATAACAAGTTCGCACAGATAAAATCCAGGTTTTTTTCAAGTCGATTGCGAACTAAAGGCTGGAATGACATCTACAATAAAAAATAACTATTGGTGAAAGGTGAGAGATGGCGCAAAAAAACAAAACAGGTATGGCAGCGTTGTGGGATAGCTCAACAGTTTATGGTGAAAGCGCCAGCTGGCTTGAATCGATGTATGAAACCTATATCTCTGATCCCAGTAAGCTTTCAGATAAGTGGCGGCTGTATTTTGACGCTATGTTAGCGGCAGATCTAGAACGTGAGGTGAGCCAGGTTACCCGGGGTGAAGCCGACGGAAAGGGAGGGAATGGTGCCATCATTAAGCAAAACAGGAGTGGTGAATCTGACATAGAAGTCTCACCCAGAGAAACGCATGACTATTTTATAAATTATGCACAAGGCAAACGTGCTCGTGATTTTGCAGTCGCAACAGGTTTTGATCATGAAAAAAAACAGGTGCAGGTATTGCAACTGATTAATGCCTATCGTTTTCGTGGTCATCAGTTAGCAAATTTAAACCCTCTGGGAGGTCGGCGTGAAGCAGATGTGGCTGAGTTGTCGCTGGCATATCATGAATTAACAGAACATGATTTAGATACCGTATTTGAAACCGGCTCACTGGCTGCAAAAGCAAATTTACCATTAAGAGAAATACACCAGATTATTCAGCAAACATATTGCGCTACCATCGGTACTGAATATATGCACATAATGGAAACGGCAGAGAAACGCTGGATACAGAAGCACCTGGAAACAGCGCGTGGCAATGCTGGTCTAAATGAAATTGAAAAAATCAACATACTGCAACAGTTAACCGATGCGGAAGGGCTGGAACGTTATCTGCACTCAAAATATGTTGGTCAAAAACGTTTTTCACTGGAGGGGGGAGAGTCGCTTATTCCTTTGCTGGACGCTCTAGTGCAGTTTGCCGGTAGCCAGAAAGTCAAAGAGGTTGTTGTTGGCATGGCGCATCGTGGGCGTTTGAATGTATTGGTCAATGTTTTTGGTAAGACACCGGGCGAACTGTTTAGTGAATTTGAAGGCACCAAAAAAGTTAAAGAACTGACTGGTGATGTTAAATATCATTTGGGCTTTACCTCAGACATGGACACCCCTGGCGGTCCTGTACATTTAGTGCTGGCATT
Source organism: uncultured Thiotrichaceae bacterium (assembly GCA_964646145.1). Taxonomy (GTDB): domain Bacteria; phylum Pseudomonadota; class Gammaproteobacteria; order SZUA-229; family SZUA-229. Next base: position 1,907 of record CAZYCY010000091.1, on the reverse strand, counting down.
TAATCCGTCGCATCTTGAAATTGTTGCGCCCGTTGTTGAAGGTTCGGTTCGTGCCCGGCAGTGGCATCGAGGCGACCGTGAAGGCAATGAAGTTATCCCGGTGCAGATTCATGGCGACGCGGCTTTTTCAGGGCAGGGAGTGGTCATGGAAACGCTGCAAATGTCACAGTCACGTGGTTATTTAACACATGGCACAGTGCATATCATTGTCAACAATCAGATTGGTTTTACCACCAGTGCGCAGCATGATGCACGCTCAACCTATTACTGTACCGATATTGCAAAGATGGTGGGCGCACCAATTTTCCATGTAAATGCCGACGACCCTGAAGCCGTTATCATGGTCACACGAATTGCTCTGGCCTTTCGCAATAAGTTTAAAAAGGATGTGGTGATCGATATGGTCTGTTATCGCCGCCATGGTCATAATGAGGCAGATGAGCCCGCGGCGACTCAGCCCATGATGTATAAAAAAATTCGTGAACTTGAAAGTGTCCGTGCTATTTATGCAGAAAAAATAATAAAGGATAAAGTGCTAACGCAGCAGCAATGCGACATCATGGCACAAAGCGTGCGCAGTATTCTGGAGTCAGGTAAATGTGTGGTGCCGCATATATTACCGGAAAACAAAGCCGACTTGTCAACGCATGTCAGTTGGGATAAATTCACCACTGATTCGATTTTAATGGACGTTGACACGCATGTTCCATTAAAAGAACTTCGTGAAGTAGCAAAAGTATTTGAGCATATCCCACCGGGTTTTCAATTGCAGTCGCGGGTTGAAAAAGTCATTAGTGATCGAATTAAAATGACCGCAGGGGCATTACCCATAGATTGGGGTTATGCCGAACTGGTGGCTTATGGTAGTTTGCTAAAAAACGGTTTTTCCGTTCGATTGTCGGGGCAGGATAGTGGGCGGGGAACTTTTTTCCACCGCCATGCAGTGTTGCACAATCAGAGAGATGGCAGTTCGTACATCCAGCTTCGAGAGCTGGGTGATGAAAACAGTAATTTCAGGGTGTTTGATTCCTTATTGTCTGAATTAGCCGTGCTGGGTTTTGAGTATGGCTTTTCAACGACAGAGCCAGAAACGCTGGTACTGTGGGAAGCACAGTTTGGTGATTTTGCCAATGGCGCTCAAGTGGTTATTGACCAGTTTATCTCGGCAGGCGAGCATAAATGGGGGCGCGTTAGCGGTCTGGTTATGTTATTGCCACATGGTTTTGAAGGTCAGGGTGCAGAACATTCATCAGCAAGGCTAGAACGTTTTTTACAGTTATGTGCAGTGCATAATATGCAAGTATGTGTGCCCAGCACTCCGGCACAGATGTTTCATTTATTACGTAGACAGATGGTGCGTAACTGTCGCAAGCCTCTTATTGTGATGACACCAAAAAGTTTGCTGCGGCATAAGTTATGCGTCAGTACTCTGGAAGATTTAACCCAGGGGACATTTAACTGGGTAATGCCTGAAATTGATGAGCTGGCAGCAAAAAAAATAAAACGCGTGATTATATGCAGTGGCAAAATTTATTACGAGTTATTAGAGACGCGACGGTTAAATAAAATTCATGATATTGCCATCTTGCGCATCGAACAAATATACCCATTTCCAGGTGACCAGCTTGATGAATTATTATCGTTATATGTTAATACCAATGAGTTAATATGGTGTCAGGAAGAGCCAAAAAACCAGGGTGCTTGGGATTTTAACAAACTACGAATTCCAGCTTTTATCAATCCACGCTGGCAGCTCGGTTATGCGGGTAGAGAGACATCGTCTGCACCTGCAGTCGGCTCAACAAAATTACATGCTATTGAGCAACGCGGCATTATCAATAAAGCGCTATGCATTAGCGAATGAGAGGGTAGCGTTTCAATTTTCATGACCAACAAGTTACTAAGGA
>CAZYCY010000090.1:0-8117 GCA_964646145.1 uncultured Thiotrichaceae bacterium | reverse complement strand
GGCGAAGATTTGCAACGAAAATATGGCATATTTTGGACTCAAGATTCATCTTCACCAAAAGTGACACACGGATGTGTCGTTTACGCACCTAAGGACTCAGGATTAAATAAGATGCGGAACTTAACGCCGAATTTTTGTTTCAGATTGGGTGATCTCAAAAGGCGCATAGTTGTGCTACGCAACGATTTGAGATCATTCAAGCTGGAGCAAAAAGGCAAGTTAAGTTTCGTAAGTTATTTGATCCTGAGTCCTAAGGATGAAATTAATAGAGATGCCCATAACCTGGATACTTTGATAATTATGCAAGCAATGGTAAATATTGCAGTTCGCGCTGCGCGTGCTGCTGGCGACATTATTGTCCGCAACATGGATCGACTAGACCGCCTCAAAATCGTCACCAAACAAAATAATGATTTTGTCAGCGATGTGGATCACATGGCGGAAGAGATCATTATCACCACTATAAAAGATGCCTACCCAGATCATGGCATTCTTGCTGAAGAAAGTGGCAGTCAGGCAGAAAATTCAGAATTCCAGTGGATTATTGATCCACTCGATGGCACCACAAACTATCTGCACGGTTTCCCGCAATTTTCCGTTTCTATTGCCCTTAAACACAAAAATCGCCTCGAAGCAGCTGTGATTTATGACCCGCTATCACAGGAGTTATTCACCGCATCACGTGGTAATGGTGCCATGCTTAACGATAAAAAAATCCGTGTAAGCAACCACAAAGGACTGGAAAACGCATTATTAGGAACAGGTTTCCCCTATTACGACCAGAGTTATCTGGACACTTATCTGCAAACCATGAAAGAACTTATGCAGAAAACAGCCGGCATCAGACGACCAGGTTCTGCCGCACTTGACCTTGCCTGGCTAGCCGCCGGTCGCATTGATGGATTCTGGGAGTTTAATCTTAAAGCCTGGGACATCGCTGCCGGCGCACTTATTATCAGAGAAGCGGGTGGCATTGTCAGCGACTTTGAAAACAAGGACGGCTACCTGGAAAGCGGTGACATTATTGCTGCTACACCCAAAGTTTTTCCTGAGATGATAAAAATTATTCAGCAAAAAGTGAATGCCAGTAGCTACCTGAAACGCTAAAAAATAAATAATGCATCTTAAAGCACTAATATTTGATGTTGATGGCACCCTGGCCGAAACCGAAGAAATCCATCGCAAAGCATTCAACCGTGCATTTAACGATGCAGGACTTAACTGGTACTGGAATCGTGAATGTTACCGAAAACTTCTGGCCGTTTCAGGTGGCAAGGAACGTATTCGTCACTACATTAACGAAAACAAGCTGAAACAGGCGGGCCTAAAAAATCTGACACAGTGGATCATCAATCTGCACCTGAGCAAGACTGGACATTACACCGAAATAATGGCTACCGGCGAGGTTGAACTGCGCCCCGGAGTAGAGCGGCTAATTGGTGAAGCTCATGCAGATGGTTTACGACTCGCCATCGCCACCACTACCACCATGAGCAACATCACTGCCCTGTTCAATGCCACCCTGGGTACTGAGGCACTGAGCTGGTTCGAGGTAATTGGCGCCGCTGAACAGGCAACGATAAAAAAACCTGACCCCTCGGTTTATCAATGGGTGATACAACAGCTAGAGCTACCCGCTGCAGCGTGTCTGGCAATAGAAGACACACACAACGGACTCAGCGCCGCAAAAAGCGCAGGCATTCAGGTTCTTGTCACGCAAAGCTACTACAGTGTAGGCGAAGATTTCAGCGGTGCGCTGGCAGTATTGAGCAACCTCGGTGAGCCAACCAGCCCTTATCAGGTATTGGCAGGTATTGATGACTCCCCTGGCTGGGTAACACCGGAGCAACTTCAAAACTGGTGTACTAGGAGCTTGTCCGAGAATAGATAACCTACTACAAATCCCATATAAACCATAAGGTGAGCTTATCAAAATCGTTAAATATACCCTATATTCTCCTCATTCGATAAACTCACCTTATGGCTTCTCTGTGATTTTCGCTACGATTTCTATTCTCGGACAAGCTCCTAGGGCTGGTTAATCGATTGTGCCATTCGACGTGCGCAACATACCATCCTGAAGTATCCGATAAACCTCTGGCAAGAATACTTCCAGAGGTCTGGGTGGCTCACCCAACATTGACTGAAACCAGTACTCCTTGAGCATACCCAACAGGCACACCGCCATGCTGACGCAATCACCCTCGACCACAATGCCAAGTTCCTGTCCTTCTTCCAGGGCACTTACCAAGCGTTGCATGGTGCGGCGGTAAAAATTAGCCAGTTGCTCATTGGCCTCAGAGTCCAGACCTATCGCTTCACTGAACAAAATTCGTGGCAAAACCTGATCACGGTTTAATATTTCACACAATGCGTACATATTACTGGCAACCTGAGCACTCACATCCTCTCCTGTGCCAGTACGGATGGGTCGCACCGAACCCCAAACCTCACTAAACAGTGCATCAAGCACCTCGCCGAACAGGGCGCGTTTAGAATCAAAATAATTGTAAAATGTGCCTCGAGAGACCCCCGCCCGCTGGATCACGTCTTCTACTGAGGTAGCGTGATAACCCTTACGAGAAAACAGGTTTTGCGCACAAACCAGTAGCTCGGCATGACGTTGTTCGCGGGAAATAAATTTGGTCGACGATTTGTCTTGCACCATGGGTTGCTTTTCCAGATTAAATTATAGACAGAGACCTTTGCACGATGAAGATGAAAACGCGAAAAAAATGAGATGAAATCTTCCTGATTGAGGCAGGAAACACCGTTAATAGCTGGCTATTAACAAGTTTGCTAACAAAAAACAGAGGATTTCAGCCATTTTTACTGCTGAAGGTATCGTGCAAAAACTTCGAATAAAATAAATTTTAACACAAGTCAATATTATCTTGTATATTATAGAACTTTTTAATAGACTGACATGTCAGTCTAACAATGAAAGCAAATAATCATATGGAAAAATCATCTGCTAAGCAAATTCTCATCGGGGTCGATGTTGGTTCAACCACTGTCAAAGCGGTGGTTGTGGATCCTGTCGATCAGCGTATTTTATGGAAGGACTACCAACGTCACGAGACCCGGCAGCCGGAAAAAACACTCGAATTCCTGCAGACCATAGAAAAAAAATTCCCGCACTGTCAACCTGAAGACATCACTGTGTATATGACCGGTTCTGGCTCTGGCACACTGTGCGAACCGGTAGGCGCACGCTTCATCCAGGAAGTAAATGCGGTCACCGTAGCCGTTGAGGCACTGTATCCTGATGCCGGCTCAGTAGTAGAGCTGGGCGGTCAGGATGCCAAAATCATTATCTTCCAGATCAATGAAGAAACGGGTGAAAGACAGGTCATCACCTCGATGAATGATAAATGCGCATCTGGCACTGGCGCCACCATTGATAAATGCATGATTAAAGTCGGTCTGCCAGCAGAATCCATGGCGACGATTACTTTTGATGACACTCGCCTGCATCACGTTGCCGCCAAATGCGGCGTATTCGCCGAAACCGACATCGTCAACCTGGTGAAAACCGGTGTTGATCCTGAGGAAATCATGAACTCGCTGGCCGATGCCATCGTGCATCAGAACCTGTCCGTACTGGCACGTGGCAACACGCTACGAGCCAAGGTTTTATTACTGGGTGGCCCAAATACCTACCTGCCTTTTTTGCAGGACTGCTGGCGCAAACGCATTCCCGAAACTTGGCAGGCGCGTGATTATGACTACGACCGAAGCTTGCCGCTGGATGAACTTATTCTGGTTCCTGATAACGCAGAATATTTTGCTGCCTATGGCGCAGTGCTGTTCGGACTGCTTGACCAGTCTGGTGCTGACAGCCCCGTTTATCGTGGACTAGAACCACTGCAGACCTACTGCACCACCGGGCGCTCGGCGCAACTCAATGACAATGCTGGCCCTGCCCTGCTTAAATACCCAGGTGAACTGCAAGAATTTTCTACTGAATTTAACATTCCCACATTCCAGCCACCGCAGTTTCTGCGCGGACAGCGAGTACGTGGTGTAATAGGTCTGGATGGGGGCTCCACCTCCAGCAAAGCCGTTCTGGTAGACGAAGATGGCAAAGTGCTGTGCAAGGCTTATCGCCTGAGCAAGGGCAACCCGATTCAAGACAGCAAAGATTTATTGGCTCAGCTTAAACAGCAGGTAGAAACTCAGGGTGCCAAACTGGAAGTAATCGGTTTTGGTGCTACCGGCTATGCGGCTCCCGTACTGGAAGAATCGTTACGTGCTGATGTCAACATTGTTGAAACCATTGCCCACATGATGTCGGCTCGCAGCTATTTCCCGCAAGTTGATGTTATCTGTGACATTGGTGGTCAGGACATCAAAGTGCTATTTCTGGAAAATCAGGAAATCAGTGACTTTAAACTGTCCAACCAGTGCTCTGCTGGTAATGGCATGTTGTTACAGGCGATGGCCGACCAATTTGCAGTGTCTGTCGAAGATTATGCCGAGGTCGCCTTTGCCGCAAAACTTTCCCCTGATTTTAGCTATGGCTGCGCGGTGTTTCTCGACTCGGATCGCGTTAACTTCCAGAAAGAAGGTTTTAATAAAGAAGAGTTGCTGGCAGGTCTTGCTCGGGTACTGCCCAAAAATATATGGCAGTATGTGGTCGGCATACCCCGCCTTGCGGATCCAGGCAGTTGTTTCGTACTGCAGGGCGGCACACAGAAAAACCAGGCTGCACTCAAGGCCCAGGTCGACTACATCCGCGAACGCGTACCCAATGCCAAGGTTTATGTACACCCACATTGCGGTGAAGCGGGTGCGATTGGTGCTGCCATGGAAACCCTGCGAGTGGTAAAAAGACGCGGCAGTTCCAGCTTCATTGGACTGGATGCTGCCATCAATCTCAAATACCAGACCCTTTGTGATGAAACCACTACCTGTCATTTTTGCACCAACGATTGCAGCCGAACCTTTATTGACACCTGCCTGCCAGACGGTGGCACGACCCGCTACATTGCGGGTTTTTCCTGCGAACAGGGAACGGTTGAAAGCAAGCAGGCACTAAAAGCTCTGGTGGCACATCGCAGGGCATTGTGTCGACAATACCCCAACATGGTAGAGCTTGAAGCATCACTTGCCTTTAAGCAGCTACAACCAGCCGAAACACTACCAGAATCAGACACGCCACATTTAACTAAAAAACTGGGCAAAGGAGGCTGGTTCGCCAAACTGAACCTGGGCAAAAACAATGGTTTTCAGCGCAGCGAAAAAACAGCCATTGAACACCGCAGCAAACTCAGAATCGGACTGCCACGTGTACTCAACAATTACAGTGTCGCGCCTTTGTGGCGGGCTTATTTTGAAACCCTGGGCATTGGACGGCGACATTTAATATGGAGCGATGAAAGCTCCGAAGAAATGTTTGCCAAAGGTGGCAAGTACGGCTCGGTGGACCCCTGCTACCCCAGCAAGGTCGCGCAGGCGCATATCCACAATTTGTTGATTGATAAACACCAGAAAAAACGCATTGGTCCACTGGATTACATCTTCTTTCCCTGCGTCACCCACCTGCCCAACTTCATCAATCATACCGTCGATGACACCACCTGCCCCATGGTCAGTGGCACGCCCAAGGTACTGCGGGCAGCCTTCACCAAAGAGGTAGACTTTTTCGCTCGCGCTGGCGTTGAATACCTTGACCCTGGAATAACACTCAATGAACCGAATTTATTTAATGAGCAACTCTGGCAAACCTGGGGCGAACGACTGCAAATCAGCCGTGATGAGCATGACTTCGCAATCAAACAAGGCTGGCAGGCGCTGGCAAACTTCGAGCAGACTCTGCAAGATCGCGGTCGCGCCATTTTAGATGAAATGGAGCAGACAGGACGCATAGCCATCCTCATGCTGGGTAGACCTTATCACTCAGATCCTGGGCTGCATCACGATATCCCCGAAGAATTACAGGCACTGGGCTACCCTATTTTGTCAATACGCTCCCTGCCCAGAGACCCGCAATGGTTGCAGCGCTTTTTCCAGAGTGATTTAAAAGCGGGCAGAATCAGTGACGTTTTCGACATCCGTGATGTCTGGCCGGAGAATTACTCCACCAACTCAGCGCAAAAAGTATGGGCAGCCAAACTCGCTGCCCGCCATCCCAACCTGGCGGTGCTGGACATTTCAAGCTTTAAATGCGGTCACGATGCCCCTACCTATGGCATCATTGACGCAATTCTCAAAGCTGCAGATACCCCGCGCCTTAACATGCATGACCTGGACGCCAACAAACCCAGTGGATCAATTGCCATCCGCACTCGCACTTTTGCCTATTCGCTGGAACGCCGAAGCGAGTATCTGATGAGCAAGCACCAGGGTATTGATAAACAAAATGACGAACTTTATGCCCACACCCTTAAAATTCTGGAAAAACAGCGGCAATCCATTACCGCGCCTGCAGAACAGATTATACCGGTGAGCTCACTCAACCTTAAAAAATCAGTTAAACCTACTGCTAATGTCTAACACACTGAATTTTAAGGTCCAAACAATCCCTGACGGAGAACATATCATGAATCAGCAACTCCCCCCATCGTTTGCTAATGTCAACATACAGCCTATTTCACAGGTTACGGCAACAGCGGCAGCAAGCGCGTATTTACCGGCAGAAAATGACAAAGACAAAGAGCCCACCCATTGGCACGAATCACCGCAAGCAGCATTCAGCGCTAGTCAACGAGTCCACACCACCATCTGGAATTCCGGGCTAACCCTGAATCACGATATTCTCATTGCCGCCGCACTTCGTGGTATTGGCTATCAGGTTAAACACCTGCCAGTGGCCGACAACGAAGCTTTGCGCCTCGGTAAAGAATTCGGCAATCGCGGGCAATGCAACCCGACCTATTACACCGTTGGCAATCTAATTAAACATCTGCAATCACTTGAAGCCGGTGGTCTGTCCCGCGAACAAATCATTAAAGAGCATCTTTTTGTTACTGGCGGTGGCTGCGGTCCCTGCCGTTTTGGCATGTATATCACCGAATATCGAAAGGCTTTACGCGATTCAGGTTTCGAAGGTTTTCGCGTACTACTGTTTGAGCAGCAACCAGAAAAAACCATTGCCAACAGCAATAATGGTCTCGACTTCAATGGCGCTTTTTATCTGAACGTAACAAAGGCCATAGTAGCAGGCGATGTGCTCAACCTGATGGGGTATCGCCTGCGACCCTACGAGATTGAAGCCGGCAGCACCGATGCTGCCATGGATAAGTGCCAGCGCATCCTGATCGAAACTTTTGAACAACATGGTTCGGTATTACGCGCCCTTTGGCGTTGCCGAAAAATACTTGCCGAGGTAAAAGTAAACTGGTTGCAAGCCAAGCCAAAGGTCAGTGTTATTGGTGAATTCTGGGCCATGACCACCGAGGGCGAAGGTAATTACAAATTACAACGTTTCCTCGAAGAAGAAGGGGCTGAAGTTAGCATTCAACCAGTTGCCAACTGGGTTTTTTATCTGCTGTGGGACAAAACCAGCGGTATAAAGATGCGTCGCAAACTTCGTGCTCAAGACAACAGCCTGAACGGTCTTGCCGGCAAATCCATCACCAGGAAACTACTGATATACAAAATAGGAACCAGCCTTTTCAAAACCTGGTTTCGTGTTTACGCCTCTCTTATTGGTCTCAAGCATTACCACCTGCCCGACATGAATCACCTGGCAAAAATAGCTCACCAGCACTACGACACAGCAATCAAGGGTGGCGAAGGTCACATGGAGGTAGGTAAACTCATCGACGCAGTAGAAGACAAACGGGCGCACATGGTGCTATCGGTAAAACCCTTTGGCTGTATGCCCAGCTCCGGGGTCTCAGATGGCGTACAAAGCCTGATCAGTGCCCGCTATCCTGAAGCCATTTTTTGCCCTGTCGAAACCAGTGGTAGCGGCAAGGTCAATGTGCAAAGTCGGGTACAGATGATGTTATTCAAAGCCCACCAACGCGCACACGAAGAGTTCGAACAGACTCTTAAAACGGCAGGCTTGAGTGAACAGGAAGTCACATCCAGACCACAAAACAGCTCGGCATCAGGCTATCCGCGCCACCGCATGGCATGCACCGCAGCCAATTTGGTGTGTCAGGAAT
>CAZYCY010000089.1:2265-8139 GCA_964646145.1 uncultured Thiotrichaceae bacterium | reverse complement strand
GTACGCGGTTACCTGTCGACGTGCCGTAAGCAAGGCATTACTGTATCCATGCACTGAAACTTGTATTTGAAGGAAAGTTGCCAGATTTTGTGGCTTGATTTTTATATACTGTGGGAATTACGCTGAGTAGTTACGCTTCGGGAACGCTTCCCTGACGACTATCGGCATACTGATACCAGATAACGGGCTTATCCGGCGCACCCCCTTTGTAAACCCACACATAAGATTGTTGGGTATTGTCTTTATCGGGTTCATTCATCACCTGCAGGCGGGTTTGCTCGCCTCATCCATGAGGCTCACCGCGTTGCGGTTTCACGCTAAATCGTTCCAGACGATTTGGTCGTCAATATGAAGTACCTTGCCTGCATACAGAAGCTTTTTCATTGCCCGCATGAGGGGGGATAACTTTTCTTCCAGCTGCACGATCCAGCCACTCATGGTTTGCCTGCTTAAATCGATACCATCTCGTTGGTAAATTTTTTCCTGTCGATATAACGGCAGGCCATCAACAAATTTGGCCGTCTGTGGATGCAGAGCGGTTCACCGGTACTTGCTACAAGGCAGCAAACTGGATCTATGTCGGAAAAACCAAAGGGCGAGGGAAACTTGGAGCAGCAGGAAAACAGAGTGTACCTATCAAAGACGTATGGCTTTATCCATTTTCTAACCATTTTAGGCAACCCCTAATCGGTTGATTTTACGGCTTATGGGCTGACCGAATATTTACTTAACAACAGGCTTAAATCAACAAAAAATTAGCTGTTTTATGCGCTTTTACTTCGCTGATATCCAGCCCTTCGAGCAACCAGCTTAACTCCCGGTTACTGATCTCAACTGCCCCCTGTTTATCGCCTTCTGGCCACCAGAAACGCTGGCGTTCCAGACGCCGATAAAACAACCAGAAGCCATTGTTGTACCAGTACAGTATTTTTTTGTCACGCAGACGATTACGGTATTAGGTTATAAAGCACAAAAAGATGACTCGATAGCGGATCTTTTTCCAGCACATCAGCAACCAGTACACTAAGACCATCAATTGATTTACGCATATCGGTGACACCACCAGCCAGAAAGACGTTGGTGTGCTGCCCAATGTTTATCATGCCACTTGCCCTATCGCTTGAATAACTCGAGTCAATAAATCACTGTCAAAGTTGGTATCGATTTCAATACTGTGCCGACCATTGATCTTTAATGTCAGGCACTTTTGACTGTCTCGTTTTAACCTTACAGGGTAAAACTTAACCGTGCTTGCTTCGTCACGCACTTCAAGCTTTTTCAATCGGGTTCGCCAATAGCCAAAAGCAGCCAGACTGATAGCGTGTTGCTGGCAATATGCAGGCTGTGTTAAATCACTGGCTTGCCAGGCTTCCATATGCTGTTGCCAGTAATGGGCTTTGTCTTTGATGATAACAGGCTGCTCAAGAGTTAATGCATTGCTCGATGGCTTCATCGGTTTCTCCATTGTTGATTGAAGAGAAACCATGACAGGGTTTTATTAAAAGTGAAATATGGTTTTCGCCGGACGCTTACAAAGGCATAGCTGCTAAAATGTTAACAATGTTAAATTTATATGCCGATGAGACTCGTATGAAAGGGTTTTGTATAAGGGTTTTGATGGCATACTCTTCGAAATAATTTGGGTCAGAATTAATACCAGTAGGTTAAGTAACTTCTCAATAACCCGTGGCAATTACAGCCCGTTCGGTAATGATATCGGGTAATGGAGCAATATCTTGCTCACCAATGCCCAGGCGATCTGATAAGTAATGCCAGAATGAGATATTTAGCTTACGACAGGTTTTTTTCAGGCTGGCAAAAGTATCGCGGCAGCGTCTGCTTTCATCACTACGTGTACCGCCACTGACCTTTCGTTTTTTCACATAATCACGGATATCCGTTTCATTGCCATTGGTATGCAAAAGGATTTCAGGTCGATCAAGCACCACTAACCATTTGGTTTTCTTATGATGGATTCACTTTAATGCCTGGTTTAAGGTGGCATAGCTGGTTTTTTGGCTAAAGATTTCATCAAAGCGATACCGGAGTATTTTCTGTTGTGTTTTATCGGGTTTGCTTTTATATCGTTTCAGTTGTGCATAAAAGCACCCTATTTGATCTCTGATCAGGGCTATTTCCTGTCGATGTGTTTCATTGAGTGGTAACATTTTATCAATGAGTCGTTCGGTATGCACCCAGCATAAGGCATGCAACAGGACATCAAACTGTCTGGCATCATCACTGACGATGGTGAGATCATCACACAGATCATGGCGCAAGACGCTGCCGTACAGCGCCCCTTCAGTAGCAATGCGTTGCTGACGCGGGCGGGTTATTGACCGCTGATCAAGACAGCTTAGCCATTCTTCTTTATTGGCAAAGGAGACGGCTTTTAACGGCTCAAGCTGCTTGAAGGGCAGTTCTGGCAACGATTATTTTTTTATATAAAGTAACGCCGCTTCACTCAAAACATAATCATCGAAGTCTGCCCTGAGCAGCGGTAGAAAATTGATCCGGCTTTTTGAACCCGTACTCTGAAACCAGCGTCTTTTTCTGCATGAAAAGTAGCGCTCCCCTGCAACAATTGATTGATCTGTCCGCATGATAGATCAATACCCCACTCAATTAATTGCTCGCGCAACAAGGGCTGTGTGGTTTGGCAATGATGATATTGATAAAGAATATAACGCATTAAGTGAGCACCAAAATGCTGCTTATGCAGTGCCCCGGGAAGTTGCCCGGTGAGCGGTTCATGTTGCGGCGTCAGCCAATGTTCCAGCCGATAATGGATGGTATACACATCAATCTTCAGATTCTGCACCACGAAATCCCGATAGCCTTTAAATCGCGAACCCGGTGGAACAGGGCGGTCAGGCTTAATCACTCTGTCTTCATGGACCACCAGCTTTTGGGTCTTTTTCTTTTTGCCAGAGCCTGGACGTTTTTTAGATGACGGTTCTGATGCGTGTTCAGATTCTGTTTGCTTGTCGAGTTTACTGCCTTTAAAGACGGGGCGTTGTTTCTTGCCCTTGAGAATATTAATTTCATCTTTGAGTAAAGCAATCTCTTCATCTTGCTGTTGCACAGGTTCAATTAATTGTTCAACCAAAACGAGTAATGCCTTAACAACAGGTGTTTGATCTTGCCCTGGTATATCGGGTAGAGAAGGCAGTTTTATCACAGGCTTTTAAAGTAATGACTGAATAAGCTTTATTCTAGCATCGGTTTTAAAACTCGACTTTCGCTTTACAGGCGCCGTTTTACGCAAATAAAAAAGCAACTCACAACCGGTATGGAGTGATGATGAAAATGGCTTATGCACGCCATGCGCGCGATAGGACGAGCAGGCAAAGCAGACCAAAGACAGTGCTGGTTTTTTGACTTTTTTAGCCCAAAATCCTGTCAAGTACTTTTTTCACTTTTTGTTATTATTCTCTGATTGCCACGGGTTATTGGGAAGTTACAATTTTCTAAGGACGGAGGTTTTCTGCTCGTTTCGATAATGCCATGCAGCCTTTCATAAACTCTTTTCTCTATATAACAGGAATGTCTTGGAAACCGAAGCGTCCTGGAATAAAATACAGCACATTCTCACAACCTGTATTTTACACCAAGACGCTATGCTTAATATAAAACAACTCTGCTTATTTGCTTTACTGTTTTTAAGTGCTCATATCATCCATGCCCTGCCTCAACAGGCATTGGTGCCCGGCGGCGTTGCTCTACTGCAATTGCCAAACCACAAACAAGACAGTAAAGTTTTTTTTAATAACAAACGCGTCGCTGTGTTCCCCTATAAGAATGCCTGGGTAGCAATGGCAGGCATTGGTCTGTCTACCAAACCCGGTGATTACGAGTTTTCAATTAAACACGCTGACGGGTTTAGCGTGAACACTAAAGTGACGATTGAGTATAAAAAATATGACGAGCAGCGCCTGACGATTAAAAACAAACGTAAGGTCAACCCCAATAAAGAAGACAGCAAACGCATTGCTGCCGAAAGTGTACGTAAGAAAAAAGCAAAAAAACAATTTACTGAAAAACACCCCCAAGTGAATTTTATTTGGCCAGTAACTGGACGAATCAGCGCCATCTTTGGCTTACGTCGTTTTTTCAATGAACAGGAGCGTCGCCCCCATAGAGGTCTGGATATTGCTGCCAAAGAAGGCACACCGATACAAGCCGTCGCTAATGGCACTGTTATAGATGCTGGCGATTTCTTTTTTAGTGGCAATATGATTTATATTGACCACGGACAGGGCATTATTAGCCTCTATGCACACTTGAGTGAGATTTCAGTCAAGCCGGGGGATGTGATTAAACAGGGTGATATTATCGGCAAGGTTGGTCAAACCGGTCGTGTTACCGGAGCACACCTGCATTTTGCAGTGATTGCAAACAAAGCACTTATTGACCCGGTCTTCATGCTGCCAGTTGGTGGCAACGTATATTCAAAATAGGTAACTACTCAGCGTATTATCTAATTAAGAATGCAGGTAGTTAGCAAAATAGTAGGGTTTTCGGAAAGATTGCGTAATAAAACAGAAAAACCTGTGAAAAATCGACAAAATAACTTGCGCTTCATGCCAAAACAACGATAATTGCGCAACCTAAAAAAGCTGGCTCAAAACACTCAGTTCTATAGACGTTTTGCATATCGTCTTTAATTTGATTGTCTCTAACCTGGCTCACTTAACTACTAAACAAAAGATTATTAAAATATGGCTAAAGAAGAAGCAATCCAGATGGAAGGAGTGGTGAAAGAAACACTGCCTAACACCATGTTCCGGGTAGAACTGGAAAATGGTCACACTGTCATCGCACATATTTCTGGCAAAATGCGCAAACATTACATTCGTATTATGACGGGAGATGCCGTTACGGTCGAACTTACCCCATACGACCTGGAAAAAGGTCGCATTATATATCGCGCTAAATAGTAGCTGAAAGAAAATAGCGGATAATTCTGGGCAAAATACAAAGCCCAGTAACAGCAATTCCCGCCAAATCAAAAAACCACTTACACAACTGTTGCAGCCTGATTACAAACACCTTGCACGCGCTAACTTAAAAAAGCCTCATGGCATTAATCTAGCTCCTTAGGAAGGTAGGGCTGGATGAAGTTGATCCGCTCAGTTTACGTAAAACTACGTACAGTTATTGTTTGTATTGCAAAGAGGAAAAGCGCTGGAAGGTTTTACTTATATGGGCAGTCACTACCTGTTGTCACTCGATGATACCGATTATTCTTCATCCAATGATATTCACTAACATGCCTAAGCACTTGACTTAGAATAATTTTATTGAGGCATGTTATTTTAAAAAAGTAAAAGTATCATTTGGATACGTTCAACGACCGCATGAACAAGGTTTTAGTAAAGACAGGCTGTATATGCTGAGCGACTTTACTACCTAAAGCCCCGTGTTGACAGGCATAATTTATCCTGCTGGTCGGAGCTTGCTCCGTATTGTCAGGCAAATTCGTCCTGTTGAGAAAGAAAAAGGGTCTGCCAACAGCCGCCTCCTGTTAATAGGCAATACCTATTTTCTGCAGCTTTTTTTGTTGCATTAAAAACTTGTTGCACAATTACTCAACAACCACCAGCTTTAGCTGGTGGTTGTTGAGTTTTTCTATTTCTTGTGCATTGTTGCCTGGTATTTTAGTTTGAGGTGTTTGGTTTTTGTGGTGATGGTTTCCTGTGCAGCCATGGCTATTAATGCAGTCAAGTTTGAGGCGACTATTTTGGCATAAAAGTCCTGTTGCACAGACCAGCCTGACTTACCTGAAAAGTTTTCACAAGCACCCATTGTTTTAAGCGTTTATAATTAAAGCAGCCTTGCCTGTGTTTCTATGAAATATCCTATGAAATATCC
>CAZYCY010000089.1:0-2165 GCA_964646145.1 uncultured Thiotrichaceae bacterium | reverse complement strand
CTATGAAATATCCTATGAAATATCCGGGCTAGCCTTGTCTTGCTCTTCCAGGTGTAAAAAGTGAGCGAAAAGGTTTAAATAAAAGACCCGCAAATAAAAGAAATAGTGGAGAAGGATTGGGAATAGGCGAAGGAGACATGTCAAATACCTGGTTTAACTGAAACGAAGCACCTGCATTTAGGGCAACATCCCATTGTAATAGCCATCTTGCATCTCCAGGACCAAAATTGTTATTGTCAGGCATTGGAAGTCCATGGTGTATATAGCGTCCAAAATGTCTACCGCCCAGAAGCCAGTGTATTAGAGCAGTGTCCATGTTAAGGCTGACCGCAGTTGTATCATCCCACTGATTCACCTGTGTTGGGCTGGTCAGCGTGGTAAATTCGTCTGTCCAGTAGGCGGGTATGCTGTTATCCCCTAAATCAAAATCAATCATCTGAAAAAATTGTAAATCCATCGCATCGGATGAACTGTTTGTAATCGTTATCGACTGCTCCATGCTTGACAAGTTAGAGCCGAGAACGCCACCCTTTAGTGTGTACAAGGAAGATGCCTGTATATCATCTTTACTGTGTTGTATGAAAAATGAATCATTGTCACCGTCTAAATTGGTGTCTTGTACATTGAAATTATCTACATCCCAGACGTCTATTGGTGACTTTCGTTCACCACTTAAACCCACGATTGTCCGGCTTAGCCAGAGGTTGTCGTTACCATCGGTAGTCCAGTCCCTCCACAAACCATTTAATTCAGTTCCATGGCGATTAGTGAAGCTAGTAAAAGTGGCTGACGAATTACCGTCCTTTAGTTCAACATTTCCGATCAACAGTGCGTGGCTGTTTCCTGCTGATAACCCGAGAAATGCAAATAGCAAAATTGATGCTTTCATTTTTAAAATCATATTAATCATCCTGATTTAGTTTCATTTACAAAAGTATTAAACACTCGCAAGGCCATCTTATTACAAATGAGAATTATTTGCAATAAGACTGCTTTATCCACTATGAAATCAGTTTGAAAGTATTAAACTGGTTAAAGCTAGCTCAAAAACTGCTAATATTCACACTTTGAAATTTATATGAATCACCATGCGCCCAGCCCATTTACTCACCGTTGTAGAAAAAGAATTTATCAGCACCCAATCAGGTCATCACACACCAGTGATGTTGTGGGGCGCACCAGGTGTGGGCAAATCACAGATGGTGGCGCAAGTTGCACAAAAACAGAACACGCCATTAATTGATATTCGCCTGTCACAAATGGAACCCAGTGATTTACGTGGTATTCCGTTTAAAGTTGGCAGTACAGTGGAGTGGGCTGTACCAGCCATGCTGCCTGATGCAAAACGTCATGGTGAAAATGGTATTTTGTTTCTCGACGAAATCACTTCTGCGCCGCCCAGTGTTTCGGCTGCGGCATATCAGTTAATTCTGGATAGAAAACTGGGTGAATATGAAGTGCCTGCAGGTTGGGCAATTATTGCAGCAGGTAACCGGCAGGGTGATCGTGGCGTGACCTATAGTATGCCGGCACCTCTAGCGAACCGCTTTTCACATTATGAAGTTGATATCAACCTGGATGACTGGGTTGCCTGGGCCTATGTCAATGGCATTGATGAACGTGTGATTGCTTTCTTGCGTTTTCGCCAGGATTTATTATTTGAGTTTGATGCCTCACAAAATCCCATTGCTTTTCCGTCACCACGTTCATGGGAATTTGCTCACCGTGCCTTACACAAATTTGAAGATCATCCAGAATTATTCTCCGGTGCGCTGCAGGCCTGTGTGGGTAAAGCTGCCGGTATTGAATTAGCTGCCTTCATCGCCAGCCTCGATCAAATGCCTGACCTCGATGCCATAATAAAAGGCGAAGAAGTTGATGCTCCTAAAGAAATCGATTTGCAGTACGCAGTAGCCACCGCATTAGTCGGTCGTGCTATCCGTGCCAAAGACACCGCTGAAGCAATGAAAGTACACGGCAATATCCTGAGCTATGCTAACCGCTTCCCACAACGCGAAATGGGTGTGATGATGGTATCGGATATGCATCGGGCAATTGGTCAGGATATTTTTAGCGTGCCCGAGTTTGCCCATTGGGCAGATAAAATTGCCGATTTAATGCTGTATTAAAAATAAAGGGGTTTTAGCCGAGAAGGGCGCAAACAC
>CAZYCY010000088.1:5868-8192 GCA_964646145.1 uncultured Thiotrichaceae bacterium | reverse complement strand
CAATTATACAATGGCTAAGAAAAACGTAACTACTCAGCGTATTATCCAGGTAAGGATGTAGGTTATTGATTTTTCAGGCATCTGCAACATGGATGTTGCAGTAGAGCGTACATGGACGTATTTACAGCGTCCTTAAAAATCAATAACCTGCGTCCTTTTCCAAAATTACGCTGAGTAGTTACAGAAAAACAATATTTTAACGCAAATAACAGTAACTTCTCAACAAGTCGGGACGGCTCTATTTATACAGCCGTCTGCGGTCACGGATGACCGCAGTCGAGCGACACAGGGTCGTGCCCGTAGCGACAAACTAACCAGAGCAGATACACAGTAAAACAATTTTTTACAGATCGCATCAGTTTTACACATTCAGTGTATAAAGCGTTGCATAAGCATTATGTGGTTAATTTTTCTATCAATCCAGCCATTTTTCAAGTACCGATTCAAGCCGCTCACGTTGCACTGGCTTGGCGATGTAGTCATTCATGCCGACTTCAAGGCAGCGCTCTCGGTCGCCTGACATAACATTTGCAGTCATCGCTACCACTGGAATCAACTTTTGATTGATTGCTTTTATGTTCAGCTTGCGAATCTCACGTGTGGCATCAAAACCGTCCATCTCCGGCATTTGGCAATCCATTAACACCAGATCGAATGTTTGCTCATCAAGCTGCCGCAGAGCTTCCACACCATTATTGGCAAGCACTGGCTTTAAGCCTACTTTTTCCAGCATTTTTTGTGCAACCATTTGATTGATCAGGTTATCTTCGACTAATAATATTTTTGCATCCAGCTGCAAGATTGTTTTGTTCGCTGCTAACTCTATTCGGCTCTCTGGTTTTTTATCACTGCACTGAAAGTCGGCAGTGAACCAGAACTGTGAGCCTTCTCCCTGGGCACTATTGACCCCCAGTACACCACCCATAATATCAACCAGTTGACTAACAATCGCCAGCCCAAGACCGGTGCCACCATATTTTCTTGTGGTAGAACCATCTGCCTGGGTAAAAGCTTTAAATAATGTTTTTTGTGCTGCTTCAGGTATGCCTATGCCAGTATCAGAAACGGATACTTTTACATCCACATGGCTTTTATCTGCTTGATTTTTATTTGTTTTTATAACCGAAACATTAATGATCACCTCACCCTGTTCAGTAAACTTCAAAGCATTGGAAACCAGGTTAACAATTATCTGGCGTACACGGGTGGGATCTCCCATTAACGAGGCAGGCAGGGCATTATCAATTTTTTGTATTAACAAAACGCCCTGTTGTTCTGACTTTAAAGAATAAAGTGTAACAATGTCTACAATAATTTGTTTTAAATCGAAAGCAATATTTTCAAAGTTTAATTTTCCCGCCTCTATTTTTGACAGATCCAGAATATCATTCAAAATAGCCAGCAAGGCATCTGCAGATTTGTGCGCAGTTAGTACGAATTCTTTTTGCTCAGCATCTAACTTTGTGTCTTCCAGCAACTGCAAAGTGCCTATAACACCATTCATAGGCGTTCGAATTTCATGACTCATGTTGGCAACAAACTCACCCTTGGCCTGACTCATTTTTTCTGCATTATTTTTTGCCACTTTAAGCTCGACTTCAATTTGTTTACCATGATTTATTTCATCTTTTAAATTTTCATTCAAGCTTTTCAGACTTGTGCCTGCCTTTTTCAAACCACTAATTAAGGCTTCATTTTTGTACGACAATTCAAGTTCCGAAGTCGATAATTTATACATGCGATGAACAGCCATTATCATCACAACTAAAAAGAAACCGGTCATGGCGGATAAGGCGTAATAAACTTCGCCTCCCATAAAAAAAAAGCGCACCATTAATGGTAACAACACACAGCCAACATAACCGTAATATACCCAGGCAACGGAGGAATAGGAAACGGCGGAAGCTGAAACGCCGACCAGGATAAAAGCCAGCACAATTTGATGCAACTCGCTAAAAGGAAACATTAACGTTGAAGTAATGCCCCAGCCCGCGCCGGTTAAAAAAACAGAGACCAGATACCAACGTCGAATAACAAACTTATTAAATGCTAATGCACCTGTGGCAGAATACAATTTGAAATAATGCACTGCTAAACGATAAAAAAACAACAACATCATCATGCCAAGCCAGACAACTAAAACCTGGTGTGGCAAATCTTTCCAGATTAAACCCACCCAGATAATGGCCATGGCAATACCGGCAACATTACTAAAACCGGAACTGGTAATCAGACGGACAATCTGTGTTTGCAGAATACGCTCATTCTGTTGAACGTCTGACTCAATGGATAAACTGGTAGTATTTAGGGGTGAGATATGCATG
>CAZYCY010000088.1:0-5768 GCA_964646145.1 uncultured Thiotrichaceae bacterium | reverse complement strand
TTCACACAGTAGCAAAACGGTTTGCCTTGCCCAGCCAGCGACGCACCAGCGGCTCTACGGCTTCTGGATGCTGATTAATAATATATTGTGCAGTTGCTTTCACTTCTGTAAACCAGGCTTCATCGCGCACTATATCGGCGATTCGCATCTGCATTAAGCCGGTCTGTTTCGTGCCCAACACTTCTCCCGGTCCGCGTAGCTGCAGGTCTTTTTCTGCTATTTTGAAACCATCGCTGGTTTCTCTTAGAATGCTCAAACGCTGCTTGCCCATTTGTGAAAGAGGGGCTTGATACATCAATACACAGGCGCTTTGTTTTGCGCCGCGACCAACACGACCGCGAAGCTGATGCAGTTGCGCCAGACCTAAACGTTCCGCATTTTCTATCACCATTAATGACGCATTGGGCACATCCACACCAACTTCTATAACCGTGGTGGCGACCAGCAAATCAATCTCTTTATTTTTAAACTGACTGACAATTAACTGTTTGTGTTGCTGTTTCATGCGACCATGAACCAGACCAACGCGCACATTTTTTAACTCTAAGGTTAACTGCTGCGCTGCCACTTCAGCCGCCTGACACTGTAACACTTCAGACTCTTCAACCAATGTGCATACCCAGTAGGCCTGCTCACCTTTTTCACAGGCCTTTTCAATGCGCCGGGCAACTTCCTCTCTACGCGCGGTTGAAACCACCACAGTTGTTACAGGCTTTCGTCCTTTGGGTAGTTCGTCAATTGCCGAGTAATCCAGATCAGCATACGCAGTCATTGCCAGGCTTCTGGGAATGGGTGTTGCGGTCATAATTAACTGATGTGGCACGATGCTATTATAGCCGTCATTTAAGTAATCATTTAACTGGCTTTTTGCTTTGTCACTTTTGCGACCCTTTTCACGCAACGCCAGGCGCTGATGCACACCAAAACGATGCTGCTCATCCACCACCAATAACACCAAATGTTTGAACTCAACATCATTCTGAAACAGGGCATGAGTACCAACAATAATTTGAGCTTCACCAGCAAGAATTTTACTTAATTTTTGCAAGCGCCCTTTGCCTTTGTCTTTACCGGTTAATAACAAACATTTATCGACTGCAAACCATTGTTGAAAATTAAGGAAATGCTGCTCTGCTAATATTTCTGTTGGTGCCATAATAGCAAACTGATAACCAGCGTTAATAACCGCCATAGCGGCAGCAGCAGCAACAACGGTTTTACCTGAACCAACATCACCCTGCAACAGCCGTAGCATGGGGTGGGCATTATTTATATCGGAAAATATTTGCGCAATGACTCTTTCCTGAGCAAAGGTTAAAGCAAAGGACAATTTTTTTGTAAAAGCCGAATATTCGTTTGCTGTAACCGTTAACTTAATTGCCAGATTTTTTTTTATCTCAACACGTGCCTGCAACAAGCTTAACTGGTGAGCGACCAGCTCTTCAAATAGCAAACGCTGTTGTGCTTTTGTTTTGCACTGGTTTAATGCAAAAACATTGGTGTTTTTATGCGGACGATGAACACTACACAGTGCAGTCACTAAATCAGGGAACTGATGCTGGCTTTTTACCTGCTCAGGCAACCAGTCCACCAGCTCGCCTTGATTTATTTTAGTTAATACCTGATCCGATATTTTTTTAAGCAGGCTTTGATGAATGCCTTCGGTTTTAGGGTAAACCGGGGTTAGCGATTGCTCAGTGACTTCGCGGTTTTGAGCATTGTTATTTTGCTGAATAATTTGGTATTCTGGGTGTATAAATTCCAGATGTGTCGCACCGCGTCTTGCCTCAGCAAAACAACGCAAGCGTTTTCCAGCACTCAAATTATTTTGTTGGGCGATATTAAAGTGAAAAAAACGCAGCACGATTGCACCAGTATCGTCAGACAGATAACACAATAAACTACGGCGGCCACGCCCGCCCGGTTTTATTTCGCAATGATCGACAATGCCTTCAACCAGCGCCTGCTGACCCAGTTGCAAGGCGCCTATGGCCGTCAATTTTGTTCTGTCTTCATAACGGTGCGGCAGATGGAAGAGTACGTCCTGTATAGTATATATTTCCAGGCGTTTGAGTTTTTCGGCGACAGCCTGACCGACACCATTAAGTATTTGTACTGGCTGGTATTCAAAACTTTCGGCTTTTTTATCTTCCATTGATTGTTGTTAAAATTGAGTTAACTGCTGAGCTCTATTATGGCATCCATCTCAACCTGGGCGCCTTTTGGCAGCGCTGCCACACCAACGGCAGCACGAGCCGGGTATGGCTGTTGAAAATACTCAGCCATAACTTCATTAACCTGTGGGAAGTTTGATAAGTCAGTAAGAAAAACATTTAACTTTACAATGTCCGCCAAGTCACCACCCGCTGCGATAGCAACAGCCTGTAAATTCTGAAAAACCAGATGTATCTGTTGTTTGATTTCACCATTTAGTAACTCCATGGTTTCAGGTATCAATGGAATTTGACCTGACAGGTACACGGTCGAACCCACTTTAACCGCTTGTGAGTATGTGCCAATTGCCTGTGGTGCTTTATCGGTTGATATGATTTCTTTAATCATTTTTTTCAGCTCTTTATTTATAGTGCAAAGGAACGGGGGGGGGGGGTTACATGCGCGTAATATGCATCACATTTGTAATACGGCGCAAGCGACGCATCACAGCTGCCAGGTGAGTACGGTCGATCACTTTAATTAGATATGACAGACTCATTGAAAAACCGTCACGGTCTTCCATGTAAACGTTTTCAATATTAACGCCGCAATCTGAAATAACGGTTGCTGTTCTTGCCAGTAGACCTGCCTTGTTTTCAATTTCAAGCCTTATCTCGCAGCTAAATTCGCCGCAGGCATCAATTGCCCATTGCACATCGATGTAGTTATCTGAGAGTGAGTGTTTATTTTTAACCTCTAGATTTTTACAGTTCACACGATGTACAACAATGCCGCGACCTTTGCTTAGTTTTGCCACAATATTATCACCCGGAATTGGATAACAACAGCGACCATAAGAGACCACCATGCCTTCAGTACCGCAGATTGCCAGCGCTGATTGTGATTGCATTTCTTTTGTTTCTTCCGAACCGCCATCTGAAATTCGTTCGGGAACCAATTGTCGTACGACCAGGCTCGGCGGGCGGTTACCTAAACCAACGTCTTCCAGCAACTCACTTATTTGAGTAAAGCCATATTCCGCTAGCACTGCTTTAAGGTTTTCTTTGTTAACCGTGTCCAGGTGCATGCCCAAAGGCTTTAAACAACGCTCCAATAAACGTCGCCCCTGAGACATTGCCTCATCAAACTGCAAGTTTTTCAGATAATGCCGGATATTGCTTCTGGCTTTTGCAGTCACCACATAATTTAGCCAGGCGGCATTCGGGTGGGAGCTTGGTGAGGTGACAATCTCCACTGTCTGTCCGGTAAATAGCGGTGTATTTAATGGCGCAAAGCTGTGATCCAGTTTTACCGCAACGCAGCAGTTACCAACATCAGTATGCACTGCGTAAGCAAAATCTACCGGTGTTGCATTTCTTGGTAACTTCATGATGTCACCGTCAGGGGTATAAACATAAACCTCATCATGAAACAGATCAACTTTTACATTTTCAAGAAATTCCAGCGAATCACCCGCTGACTGCTGCATTTCTAAAATCCCGGTCAACCAGTCTCGCGCTCGGGCATGTGCGGTAATCTCGCCTTTTTCATCAGGTGCCTTATATAACCAGTGGGCAGCAATACCGCTTTCTGCAAACTTGTCCATTTCCTGCGTGCGGATTTGTATTTCCATTGGTATACCATGTGGTCCATACAAAGCGGTGTGTAATGACTGGTAACCGTTGCTTTTAGGGATCGCAATATAATCTTTAAATCGCCCGGGTATGGGCTTGAACAGGTTATGCACAATACCCAGCACACGATAACAGTCATCAACCGAATCAACTAAAACACGTAGCGCGTAAACATCCAGAATTTTGCTAAATGGTAAATGCTTGTCGCGCATTTTGTTATAGACGCTAAACAGATGTTTTTTACGAGATACAATCTGCGCTTCAAGTGACATTTCTACCAGTCTGGAAGCCAGTGCCAGATTGGTTTTGTCAATCAATTCCTTGCGATGACCGCTGGCTTTATTTACTGCATGCTCCAGTACCAGGTAGCGTAGCGGGTGCATTGCTTTCAAAACCAGGTTTTCCAGCTCATGGCGTATGGTAAAAATACCAAGACGATTAGCAATAGGAATGTATATTTCCAGCGTTTCCTGAGCAATACGGCGGCGCTTTTCTGGTTTTAATGCATCCAGTGTGCGCATATTGTGCAGGCGATCTGCCAGCTTTATCATTATGACACGAATATCTTTTGCCATCGCCAGCAGAACTTTTTGTATATTTTCTGCCTGCTGTTCTATCTTGTTTTTAAATTTGATATGCGTCAGCTTGCTAACGCCGTCAACTAAATGAGCAACATCATGGCCAAATTTACGTTCAATTAACTTTCTGGTCGCCGGAGTGTCTTCTAAAACATCGTGCAAAATAGAAGCAACTATGCTTTTCACATCCATATGCATTTGCGCAAGAATATGTGCGACAGCGATGGGGTGGTAGATGTAGGGCTCGCCTGAAACGCGACACTGACCATCATGTGCCTGTGCGCCAAAAAGATAGGCATTGTAAACTTCTTTTACCTGGGCTTGATCCATGTATTGCGCAATCAATTCACAAAGATCAGAAATTAAAAATCGCTCTTCTTTTATCTGTCTCGCATCATTGTTCGAGCTGCTTTTAGTCATTTATCTAATCTAACAGCTTATAGCTGAGAATTGAATAATAATTAGAGATGCCCTAGTGTAGTGTATTGAATAGATTGCATATTTAGAAAGCCATAAAATGCTTGAGTACAAGGCGTAGTACGCAGTGAATGGCAGCCCCCTTCACAAGGGCTACAAGGCAGTAATCAAGCATTTTATGGCTTCCCGTAGGGCGAAACGAGAACAGCCTCTTGGGGTAGAGTGGCTACCCCGGCGAGAACGCGCCTTGCAGGCGACTATTCTCGTTTCGTCTAAATATGCAATCTATTCAATACACTAGCTGTATGCGGTTGATATGTCCGTTTTTTATGCCCTTTAGTCCACAGTTTTAAAGGCTTCCTTCAGGCTATTTTCAAGTTCTGAGGATAAATCGCCTTCAATCATGGCTTCTATGTCTTCCATTGCTGCCTCTGGTGGGGCATCCAGAATCTCCCGGTTAATTACATTTTCTGCAATCTCGCGCAATGCAATGACTGTTGGCTTATCATTATCTTCTGCTACTAATGCTTCTGCACCCATTGCCAGCTGACGAGCGCGTTGCGCGGCAACCAGTACCAGGTCAAATCGGTTTTCTACGTTATCAAGGCAATCTTCTACTGTTAAACGCGCCATAGTTTATTCTCCAATATTTCTTTAAAATGTTTTATTTAAGGGCATCTCTATTTAGGACTCAGGATCAAATAACTTACGAAACTTAACTTGCCTTTTTGCTCCAGCTTGAATGATCTCAAATCGTTGCGTAGCGCAACTATGCGCCTTTTGAGATCATCCAATCTGAAACAAAAATTCGGCGTTAAGTTCCGCATCTTATTTAATCCTGAGTCCTTA
Organism: uncultured Thiotrichaceae bacterium; assembly: GCA_964646145.1. Lineage (GTDB taxonomy): Bacteria > Pseudomonadota > Gammaproteobacteria > SZUA-229 > SZUA-229. Next base: position 136 of record CAZYCY010000088.1, on the reverse strand, counting down.
GGGCATCTCCATTTATTCTGAACGTGAAGATTGAGATTCATGTTCACAAATTAATAGAGATGCCCTTTATTAATCAGGTGTATATGAATACTCCACCGGCTCAAAGCCGGTGGTTTCAGGTTACGGCTAAAAGCCG
>CAZYCY010000087.1:0-8264 GCA_964646145.1 uncultured Thiotrichaceae bacterium | reverse complement strand
CTTTCAGTCGCCAATCTCTCTAACCCACCCGCTTTTAGCGGGTGGTTGTTTAGTTGCCTGAGATAATTCAACGCATCATTGACATCGCCTGGACGTTAATCGACAAAACAGCACTAAATGGTTTGACCGAGTTTACTTTCCGCGAGTTAACCGTACCACTGGTAATTGTGGGGCATGACTTTTTGAGGAGACTCTAGTGTAGTGTATTGAATAGATTGCATTTTACTCAGTCGTAGCTTGCAACGGGTATGTGGCTAAGGTGCTTTTGCAGACCTGAGGAACCTCTAGATTAAGTCTGCTCAGATCTTTCAGCAGGTACTCGTAATCAATTCTTTCCTGCTCCAGACGCAAATGTTGGGCATATTGGTTATCGACAAGCGCCTGATAAAGACTTTGTTCACTGGCAGTGAGCCGCTGTAGTGTTTTATTTTCTGGTTTTGTTTCATGCCCCCAGAATTCGCGGTGTTTTAACAAGCATGCTTCATCCATCAACAGGCTTTGTACATGCGGGAACCTGTTACGTAACTGGTCGAGTATGGCAAAGCCATGGCTGTCGATATCTCCCCAGTAAAAAACAGTTAACTGTGTTAACCATTGTGCTTTTGCCAGTGCTTCAAAACCATAACCCGAACCAAAAATAACCAGACTGTTTTGTTGCGCGGGAAAGCTGAGGAAGTTGATTTCGTTTTCTGTAATAAAAATGCGTTTGATGCGTGAGATGAAGTCGGCATTTTTGTCGAACTGCTGAAAATCATTTGCGGTTATACTGAAGTCATTATCGGCTTCAGGCAATAGAGATGGCAATAGGCGAAGACTAGAATCTAGCAGGCGAAATCGAATTTTTTCTGGTTTGCTGCGAAAACCATACCGCGCTTCGAACTGTTTAATGCCGGTTTTTTTATTGTTTATCTGTTGTTTTGCCAGGGCAAGGTCTAATAAAGGGGCAAGTACCGTACGGTGTTGTTCGATAAACTTACTGTCGATACCAGCCAGGTTGACCTGGCGCAGGTAAATATCGGGTTTCGGGTGCTGTTGTCGCCAGCGTATAAAATCCAGCAGTTTTGACCAGGAATCGGCCAGTAACAGAGCTTTTAATGGCTGTTTTTTTAGCCATTCGATAACTTCAGGCGTGTGTGTTTTTGTCTGCTCCAGCAGGTTTGAAAAGACGGTTGCCTGTGTCTGTTTATTGAGCAGGGTAATGGCACTGTCAATGTTGTCAATCCATATTTCGCGGGGCACGCAATTTTCACCAATGACCGGATGGCGCACTGTTTTATAAACAATGCGGAAACCGTGCAGCTTTTGTATCTCACTCACCCAGTTACGTACAGCCTCAAAATTATTACTCAGCGCTTGACTGTTTGGTGTGTTAAAACGCAGACGCTTGGGGAATAAATCACTTTGTTGTTCGACTTCCTTTAGCAGTAAGCCTTTGTCCCACATTTTTTCCAATTGAGCTAATAATGACTTTTTGTTGCTCCATGGATTATGTTTATTACTCATTTCAGTGGCCATCAGATTCAAGCAGTTGTGCTTTTTCCTGATGGTAGGCTTCGATGGTCAGATTGCGAAGTTTGGAAGTGCGTCCACCTTCGTTGTGTACAAAACCAACGCTGGAAACATAGGGTTCGATAATATGAATTTTCTGCAACGGGGTAACGATGAGCAGTTGCAGGTTTAGCTGTTCAAATAGCCTGAGCCCATAGTCAGCAGATTCATCCGAGCCGCGACCAAAGGCTTCATCAATCACCACGAAGCGGAAAGAGCGAGAGCGAACGGCACCCCATTCCAGACCAAACTGATACGCCAGGCTGGCAGCCAGGATGGTATACGCCAGCTTTTCTTTCTGACCACCAGATTTGCCCCCTGAATCTGAATAATGTTCAAACTCGTTGTCATCTTCACGCCAGCGTTCAGAGGCAGCAAAACTGAACCAGTTTCGCACATCGCTGACTTTGTTTGTCCAGCGTTTGTCATGCTCACTCAGTCCTTCGCGACCACGAAAGCGTTCGATAATGTGTTTAACCTGTAAAAACTTGGTTTCTGAATACTGTTCGTCTTCTGAGCCAGTTAGTGCGCCTTCGGTACAGGCGCGTAATTCGGTCTGGAAATCACGGATATCCGCATCCTGAGTGGGCTGCGCTTGCAGTGTAATATAACGACCGGGGTTGTAATCAATTTGCGTTAGCGAATCATTGATTTGTGTGATGCGCTCTTTAATGGTTTCACGCTCACGATGCAGTTGAGATTGAAAGTTGGCAACTTCACGAATGGTGTTCTCATTGAGCAGATCTTTAAACCGTGCCTCGAAGCGGGGCAGGTCGTCTGCCTGTAGTGCAAGTAGCATTTGCCGGTAGTCAGCGGCTGCTTCTACCGCTGCATCAACCTCCTGCGTTTCCAGTTTATAACTGTTTTTGTATTCGCTCATGGCTTTGACAATTTTTTCCTGCAGACGACTGATTTTTCTGTCCTGTGCATCAATTTTTTCCTGTAGCCATTTACGCATAAGTTGCTGCTGATTATCGCAGGATTCAACCGTTAATTTATGTCCAGGGATGGACGGTATTTCGCAAGGAGCCAGGACGGCGGTGCGATTATGTCCAGGGATGGACGGCCATGTTGGTATTGTGGCGCAAGGAGCCAGGACGGTGGTGCGATCATGTTCAACCATTGCCTGCTGCTGTTGTTCCAGCTTTGCATAACAGTGCTGGTGTTGTTTTGCCTGGCTCTCATCAATAAGTGCGGCAGTGTCCTGTTGTAGCTGTCTGGCATCATCCATTTTTTGTTCGGTTTTAGCGCGTTCGGCTTTTTCCTGATCCAGCTTCAGTAAAATTTCAGCATATTGTTGTGTCAATATCTTTAATTTTTGGGTCAGGGTTTGCAACAGATCGGATGCGGACTCTATTTGTTTCAGCTCATCCTGCATGTCGGCAATGTGTTGTGCCAGCGGTTGCCAGTCCAGCTCCTGAAAATCACGGTATTCTTCCAGCTTGCTGATGGCATTTAAAGTGTCTGTTATCTGCTGTTCCTGTTGTTTTAATTTGCTGATGTTTAAGCCAAGATCAGCCATGGTTTTTTCTTGTTGCCTTGCCTCGTTTTGCAGTGCTTTTATTTTGTCTTTATTGCTCCAGCCCAGTACAAAACGGCTTTGATCATTGAGTGCAAAGCGGTCATCTTTTTCGTGACGGCCGCCGGAGAATTTAATTTGTCCGTTACGTGTGATGGCACGTTTTTGGCGGCGAAATTGTTGTTGGGTTTCACAACAGGCAACATCAAAACGGCGATGCATTTCCTGTTCCAGCCAGGGATAAAAAGCCGAATCCGGTTTGATGGCAATTTTTCGTATCAGCGAGTCTGGCTGCACGGATGCCAGCGCCACATGCGTTTTTTGTAGCACCCGAAAATACACCAGGCGACCGCGCAGACGGGTTTGATCCACCCACTCTGCGACCTGGCTATAAAGCTCATCCGGTACCAGCATGGATAAACCAAAATTATGCATCAGACGTTCGATAGCGCCTTGCCATGTTTTATCTTCTTCACGTATTTGCAACAGCTCACCGACAAAAGGCAATTCGCTTTCATCCAGTGACAGTGCCTGGCATAACAGTTGGCGAATATTGATCTGGTTCTGCTCGATATTGCTTTGCCGTGATTTAAGATCTTTAATGGTTTGTTTGAGCGTATTGTATTGCTCTTTTTTGCGCAGAAAATCAAACTCGATTTCACGTAGTTGGTTGTTGTTATCCGCCTGTTGTTGCTGTAATTGTGTTTGTTTTTTCTGCAAGGTATTTTGTTGTTGCAAAAAATCGTCAGCATTGTCCACGGCTTGTAGAGACAGAGGCTCTGACAGCTCGCGATAGCGTCTGGCTTTGTCATGGCGGCGCTCACGTTCATGCTGTTGTTGGTTAATTTCCTGTTGCAGGCGAGCGATGCGATCGCCGCCATTGTCAGCGATTTGTTGTTTTAATTCCTGTTGCTGATGCTGTTGCTGTTGTTCTTCTGAGCCAAGCTTTTCCACTTTGTTTTGTTGTCGGCTAAGTTCCTGTTGCAGGCGCAACAGACGTTGTTCCAGCAACTGCAGTTTTTTCTCGGCAAAGTAGCTTGCCAGTGCTTCACGGCTTTGGCGTAAAGTTTCGACCTTATCGCTTTGTTGTTGATGCTGGTCGCAATCGCTAATCAACGGGTCTAGTTTTTCTATTTGTCTGCGGGCTTTTAAAACGGCTTCGTGCGCCCGGTTCAGGTCATCGAAATGTTCAATCAAGGCTTTAATGCGCGGCGTGACATCAAACGGTTCCAGCATGTGACCACGTACAAACTCAGTCAGATTGCCGACCGATTTCATCGACACCGTCTGGTGAAATAAGTCCAACGCCTGATCGTTGTCAATGCCAAAGCGGCGGCGAAACCAGGCACCGTACTGTGGGAAGCGATCCATCACCTCACAGCCCGTTTTGCGCAGGCGTTTACGCAGTGCGCTAATTTCGCTGCCAAACTGGGCGAAATCCTGTTTAATGCCAAGCTCTTTTTCAGCACCAATAAAAAAGCGTTCGGGTTGCCCTTGCAGCTCTTTCATCCAGAATACCTGTGCCAGGGTGACGGTCTGGTCGTAACCCTGATTGTAGAATACGCCAAGTATCACCGAGTAGCTGTTCTGGTTACGCAGTGCAACGGGTCTGGATTTGCCGGTGGTTTCATTGCGTTCCGATTTATAATAGCCCAGTACGTATGAGCGCAGATGGCGTTCTTTCTTTTCGGCGCCGGCGGCTTTGTTGTAATCCACCTTGTTGGCAGGCACCAGCAGGGTAGTAACCGCATCGACCAATGTGGATTTGCCAGAGCCAATATCACCGGTGAGCAGGCAGTTCTTTCCATCCAGATTTAATGACCAGATCTGGTCATTAAATGTGCCCCAGTTGAGTACCTCAAGTTTTTTTAGACGATAGCCGCTCAGCGCGTTATCGTCAGTGAAATCGAGACCTAAAGCAACAGGCTGGGTGGTTATTGTTTTAGTCATTATTGCTTAGCATTAGTGAGTGTAGCGAAGAGTTGCTTTTAACTGTTTGCTGGATGTTTTTGTTAGCCATGTTTAGTAATGAAACCGACATGCTATTACAGTTATATGCTTATCAGTAACCGCATAGACCAATCTGTTGCTATCATCAATTCTTCTTGACCAAAAACCTGATAGGTTTTCTTTAAGAGGTTCAGGTTTGCCTATGCCTTCAAATGGCATTCTTAATGTATTTTCGATAAGTTTGTTAATTCGTTTTAGTGTTTTTTTATCCTGACCTTGCCAATAAGCATAATCAGACCATCCTGCTTTTGTCCAAGCCAGATGCCTGGTCATTCAAGAAGATCCTTCTCTAACACCTCATCATTTCGATATTGCTCAATTGATTTTTTTAGGTACTCAGCATTTGCAGGCGACTTCAAAAGATGAACTGTCTCCATAAGACTGTTATAGCTATGCAGTGACATGACCACCGCATCTTCACTGTCACGCCTGGTAATGACAGTGTAATCAGCATCATTAACCACCTGATCTAAAACAGTTTTAAGGCTATTACGTGCCTCTGTAAACGATACTATACGCATTTTTAATCTCCACTTGTACTGTTTATTGAACAAGTATAGTGCAAAGAACTTACCTGTTCAACTTGTAGTACAGGTGAAATTCATTGGCTAGCATCCAGTAGTTGCCGATAGCTTTCAAGTTTGGCATCAAATTCTGCCAGCCATTCTGCATCAACAAAGGCCTGGATAATTCGCCGTACTTCGTAACTGGGCTGGCTGGTTGGCGTGGCTGATTTTAAGCGCCGCAAAAAGCCCAGTTCTACTATTTTGTTTATATGGCGTTCGATTTGATCCACCAGTTTGGCTTCGTTGCTACTATCGGGCAGGAACAGACGGATTAGATCAACCATGTTGTCGCGGCTTAAAATCAGCCGAGTATCGCCACCAGTGGCATCAAATTCTGCCAGCTTTTTTCGTAACAATGCCAGCAGCAAACTGACTGGGAAAGACAGTTGCCGGCGGCTTATCAGGCGTGGAATGCTATTATTTTTATCACTGGTTTCGGTATCCTCGCTGTCTTCCTGATGGCTGCGTAAAAAGGCATAAGCTTCTGCCTCATCCAGGTGTAATTCCAGTCCGATAATGGACACATAATCTCTCACCTGGTTTTGTAGTTCCAGCAAATCAGCCCAGCGTTTGCTGTCGTCTTCCTTATACAGAATGCCTTTTAATAATACCACCAGCAGGCGGCTCAGGTCGGTCTGCGCTGTGGCTGTGTTTTCGCTGGAAGGGTTTCGGTTTTCTATTTGCATTTGTGTTTTGTTGATTGTTGTATCAATGTTTGTGCAATACTTTAGCTGATTAGCCACGAAGGTCAGCATAACGTAACTACAAGGGTTTAGTCTGTAGGTGTTTAGATGAATAGTAAATAACATAACACCATCCCCTAACAGACTAAACTACCTAAGTTGTTATAAGCTGACTTTCGTGGCTAATCAGGATGTTTTACATTGCTAGTTATCAGCCTGCAGCACGTAAATAAATTATGCGTGGCATTTTAACCTGTCGTTGTTTTTCATCTTCGCCTGTCCAGCTGATTATATCTTCAATTTCATCGTTAATAAGCAGTGTAAAGCGCCCACCAGAGCCGTCTTCATTGCCAAGTTCAAGATAGGCAAGAAGTTCTGCCAGTCCCTGTTTTAGCGGTTGTGTCTGACACAGTTCAGACAGCAATACCTGTGAGTGCTGCTGTAAAGACTGGCGAATATGACTGGCAATGGCCGCTTTGTCGACAACAGTCTGGCTGTATAGAGCGCTGGCATCAAGATTTTCATCACCATCCTGTAACAGGATATTGGTAATTTTCGGTTTGACTGGCGGGCGGTATAGTGGCCGTTCCATGGGCAGTTCTATGCTGGTCGATAAAGCGTCAATGCTGATAAATTCATTGCTGGCAGGTGAGGCAAATAGATTCTCTCGCATTTGCAGGGTTTTGCTTTCAATGCCACGCAGAATATCCATAATACGGCGGTTTTCCAGCCATGCCTGATCGTCAAGAAAACGGCGTAATTGCTGGGATAACTGTGCCACTGTGCGCTGTGTGTATTCACCGGCTTCAAGCCAGTCGTGATGTATGCGACGCGTGCGTTTGTCGGGCTTTAATTCTACTATCGCTGATAATGTCAGCACTTTATCCAGCCGTTCACTGAATTCTTGTTGACGCTGGGGTGACATCAGGAAGTCCCAAAAGGCGCGAAAGCTGGCACCCTGATCGGAATCGGCAATGGCATCGCGCTCGCCCATGATTTCACTCAATAATTCACCTTTTTTGCCATCCCAACTGGCAATGCGCTCACGTACACGGCGATCAAGCTGGCGGAAATTATGTTCAACTTCACGAAAGTCAGCAAGCAATTCACGTGCCTGCTGATTAAACTGCATGAAACGGTCTTTTAATGCGGTGTCATCCAGCAGGGTTACATTGCCCAGCGCCACCTGTGCAATTTCAGCATCAATGGCATCACGACGTTTTTGTAATTCCTGTAAGCGGCTTTGTGGGTCGTCATCGCTGCCTTCGCTAAGCTGGCGCAGCAATTCAAACAAGGTCAACAAGCGTGATTCAGTACCGATAAAACTGCGTTGACTTAGACCGTCCAGCCAGGCGATGGCTTTTTCAGTTGCCGGGGTTAAGTCAAACTGTACCTCATCAGAATCCTGGCGATAGAATTTTCGTAGCCAGCCTTTTTCCGCTGCTGCCCAGTCATTTAAATAACTCAGCGCAGATTTAGGAAACGCATCGTCGCCCAGTATTTCACGCAAATGAAATAACTCGTCTTCCAGTGCTTCCATCAAATCAGCCTGCGGCATCACCCGCACATTTTTATCGACAAAAACCATCGATAAAAAGCTGGCGATCAAAGGCGCATGAGGGCTGGCAAGCAAACGCCAGGCAGGGTGGTTTTGCCTGAGTGCCTCAAGGGTCTGGTGGTCAAGGGACATAGAATGTTAATCAGTGATAGAAGTTTTGATTGAATACGGGATCTTTATGTTAACAAACCGATCCTGTTTGGTCATAAATTTTATTATGGGTGATAATTGGGGTCAAACAGAGAAGTGGTACAGGGACGTACCGCTAACGCACCAAAGGATGGAATTATTAGATGCCCTTTATACCGGAACAACATTGACAGAGACCATGCCTTACCTTAGGACTCAGGATCGAATGGCACTAAGTTAAGCCCTTTTAG